>DAOVUR010000282.1 GCA_030632465.1 bacterium
GAAGACCAAACCTCAAAACTGTAATATGGAGGCTTGCATATATAATAATACGTGCTACCCCATGGATCACTAATTTTTGCAACACTATTTGAACAAATCTCTTCCGAAGAACCAGAACCACTATCCTCTACAACTGTTATAATTGAAAGTTTCGCTGAAGTTTGTACATTAACCCCATCAAGAAAATGCGCCCAGTTCTGCTTGTTTGCTCTATCACGGGAAGTATCTTCACTATATGTACGTTCCTGGCCTCCTCTGTCGCGTAACCATAAATGCGACACTAACCCATAACGATACCCTATTTCACCCGGATGGTTATCAAAATATCTACCTGCTAACATCGTCTGCGTATTGGTGTTTTCGTACTCATACTCAACATTAGCCTGCGGATCACCGACTCCTGGTGGATACTGCCCATATTCAGAGTAATATTCTGCTAGTGCATTCTCAAGTTTCATTATATCACCCGATGCCTTGGCGCTACCTGTGCTACCAAAAACCAATGTCATAACTTTAAGAACCATACCAGATAGTATCAAAATAATAACAATAACAACCAGCATCTCAATCATTGAGAATCCACGATTATTTTTCTTCTGCATATTACACATTAACATAACAACTCCTCCATCAAACAACTGTCTCATCTACAAGTAAAATACCATAACCATCCACTGTTTTCAATAACATACTCACTATCACGTTCAGACGTACATAAGTTATGAAGCATGGCGGGAAGGTCTCGCAAGCTCAACCGTTCCAGCCCTACAATATTAGTTATTCATTAATTAAAACGCCGAAGGCACAATAACTGTTCACTATTAGTTATTCACTATCTTTTATATTTTGCTATCCGACAGATCCCATGATCTTAATCAGTGGTAAGAACATAGCAATAACAATCGTACCAATAATTACAGCGAGCATAACAATCATAATAGGTTCAATAGCAGATGTCATACCTTCTACTGCCGAATCAACTTCATCATCGTAATTATCAGCAATACGCGTAAGCATCTCAGGTAATGCGCCAGTTTCCTCACCAACATCAACCATACTAACAACCATGCCCGGGAAGACCTTTGCTGCCTCTAGCGGCATTGCCATGCTATCCCCCTCCTTAACGCTGTCATGCACTTGCTGAATAGCCTTTGCAATAACAGTATTACCAGACGTATCACGCACAATATTAAGAGCCTGCAAAATCGGTACACCAGAACTCATCAATGTCCCCAACGTACGAGCAAAACGTGAAACTGCTGTCTTAGTCATCAGGTTACCAAAAACAGGCGCATTCAAACCGACCTTATCCATAATAAAGCGACCTCGTTCTGTACGCACCCACATTTTATATAAGAAAACAAAAACCGCAATTCCGATAACTATAACAATTCCATTACTTTGAACAAAATTACTTAATCCAATCACAAAGCGCGTAATACCTGGCAACTGCTGCCCCTCTAGCAAGTCATTAAAAATAGCTTCGAATTTCGGGATAACACTTGTTAACATAAAAGCCAAAATACCAAATGCAGCAACTAATACCACAACAGGATAAACCATAGCACTTTTAACTTTATTTTTGATCTTCTCGGCTTTCTCCATAAACTCTGACAAACGCGCTAAAACCACATCTAACACACCACCAGCTTCACCAGCACGAACCATATTAACAAATAGATTATCGAATATTACAGGATATTGAGCCAGAGACTCGGAAAAAGTACTACCTCCTTCTACCGCCTCACCCATACCTGTAAGTGCTTCACGTAATGCAGGATGTTTTTCCTGTTTAAGCAATATCTTCAGACCACGCAAAAGTGGCAATCCAGCATCAACCAAGGTTGCCAATTGACGCGTGAAAACCATAAGCTCTTTCGCCTTGACCTTCTTTGCCATAAATGAAGGGAGCTTAATCTCCATATTCATCCCACTCTTTGCGGCTTTCTCTGCTTTCTTAGCACCACCACCAACTTCAACAACGCGAGTCGGAAACATATCCTGAGATCTAATCTTTGCAATAGCCTGCGTCTGACTGGCAGCCTCTACTATTCCCTCTTTCTCAGATCCACTAGAATCCATAGCAACATATTTAAATTTCGGCATCTTCTCTCCATGATTATTTCAGCCTATACTACCATCAATAATGATATTTCCGCAAGAGATAAAAGGGAGTACAGGATATAAAAGTTACCACCAAAAAGAGCTCAATATCAGCAGAAGGATTAGTTGTTTTTTACAACTACTACTGTAGGGCTGAAATGGTTGAAGACCTTCCCGCCGGTTTCCGCGCGTATACTAAAACACACATAAAGAAGATTAGGATTACGAGTTTCAGCAC
>DAOVUR010000186.1 GCA_030632465.1 bacterium
CACTTAAACCACGCGCAGCAAGATCCCCACCTAAAACATACACTGACACATCTGCCATTGCTGTCTTTAGTTTCTCAGAAAATGATGTTCCTTCGAGTGCGCCAACTGCCGCATCTTCGATCATTAATACTGAGTCACCTGCTTTCACGTGATTCAAACAACTTCTAAAAGACACCTTTTCAAACGGTGACTTGTTTACAATATGTAGCATTGCCATTTCAGCATTCTCCGTTTAATGTCTTAAAAACTTAAAGTAACTTCTTGGTCAGCCATAACATCAGCCATCTCAGAACGATTCACCATAATGATTGAAGGCTTTTCTGCCCAATCATCATCTTCGTCTTCCCAAACTAGATCCATAAGATCATCTTGAGTAAGACCACGCTCTTCTAAAGATTCTTTTTCAACGTATAACTTTTTGATTTCGTAATCGCCCAGTGCTTTATACGTGTTTGAGAAGTTCTTTTGACCAATACCTGTAGTGTCTTGACCTTTAGTGATTTGGTAAACACCATCATCAATAAAAGCAAGTGATACATCTTGTTCAAAAGCAGCAGAGATCAATACAACCTCTAAAGACTCAAGCGCATAAACTGTTCCGTAAGGAGCTTTGCGATTAACAAACATGAATTTTTTAGTAGCCATTTCTATTAATCTCCCTTAGTCGCCAAACACAACAGTACGATCAGCTTCAATTCCGCCTTCGATCAACTGACCTAAGCCAGAAATACGAAAACCTTCGATCATATTATTAGAATCAAAACCTTGACGCTTTGCTTCATCTGCATCCATAAGGCCACGACGTTGAGCCGCAGCAATACAGATAACCAAATCCAAGTCATTCTCTTTTGATAGTTCAGACCATTCTTTTTGAAGCAAACGGTCATCACCCGGAGGCACACTCAAACTAGAACCGTTGTTTACGCCATCATGGTAGAAGAACACACGGAAAATCTCGTGTCCTTGCGCCAATACTGCACGACAGAACTGTAGAGCCGTATCAGCAGATTGATGCTGATACGGGCCCTCATTAATCATAATTGTAAATTTCATCTATTTTTGTCCTATTTCGATTCGTTCTTAGAAACGGATATGTGTTGATGAATTCAAGTTTGCACGAGCACCACGCCAGTTATCGATATGGTACTTAGTGAATGGTAGACCAGTCACTTCAAAGAAACGAGGCCATCCAATACGCTCAACCCACTCATTGATACGCTCCCAATCACGTGCACCTTCTTTATAACAATCAAGAATCTTCTTAACGATTGCTGTAGCTTCAGGCCAACGAGGTGGGTTATTTGGAATACCAGCAGCAACTAGACGTTGGAATGTTGGCTTACCACGTGCGTTTGAGTGATTTCCACCGATCCAAACTGCAAGTTGAGTAAACTCATGATCATTGATCTGCATTGGAGGACATGGAGGGTAACAAGCACCACAACAAATACATTTCTTCTCATCAACTTCCAATGAAGGCTGACCGTCAACCATTGCAGGACGAATCGCAGCAACAGGACAACGTGCAACTACCGAAGGACGCTCACAAACGTTACCAACAAGACTGTGATCAATCTTAGGTGGCTTAGTGTGCTGCACATTAATTGCGATATCGCCTTGACCACCACAGTTAATCTGACAACATGAAGTTGTGATATGAACACGGTTAGGCATGTTCCAGTTAGTAAACTCGTCGTACAACTCATCCATCATAGACTTAACTACGCCAGATGCATCTGTACCAGGAATATCACAGTGCAACCAACCCTGTGTATGTGAGATAGATGCAACAGAGTTACGAGTTCCGCCTACTGCGTAACCTTTCTCTTTAAGTGCATCAACTAAAGGTTGAACCTTAGCTTCTGTATCTGTGTAAAACTCGATGTTACTACGGATAGTAAAACGAATGTAACCGTCAGCAAACTCATCTGCAAGATCTAAAAGATCACGCAATGTGAACACATCTAATATACGTTGAGTACCTGCTTTTACAGTCCAAACTTTATCGCCGCTTTTAGCGACATGAACCATAACACCTGGCTGTGTATCTTCATGAAAATCCCAAAGGCCGAAGTTACGACGCATTGTTGGGTGCATGTATTGAAAGCCATCAGGACAACCTGACTCAATTGGCTCGCGCATTTCTGGTTTTGCCATGATTTAACTCCTAAAAATCTGTTAAATCAATGAGGTACGAGTCGCACCTCATCAATAATATTTAAATGAAACTGACTGAGTTAGCTAGCAGCTTTCTCTTCACGTTTACGATTGAACCACTCTTCAGCAGCCTCATCCCAACCATCTGTACGAACGTAAGATACGTTACGTGGCTGAGCAATCATATTTGGATCAGGGTCAATTCCGATTCCTTCTAGGTAGTTAACCAAACCAATACGCTCGATCATCTCACCTGTACGCTCATGCTCTAGACCATTTTCTGCCCAGAAATCAATCATTTCTTCTGCAAGCTCAACGATTGCCTCGTAATCTTCTGGAGTTTCTAGCTTCATGAAAGGAACAAGCACTGTACCCATCAAGTCACCAATCTTCAGTGTACGCTTACCACCACAAAGAATCGTTACACCCTTGTCATCACCAGGGCTGATTGCCTTAGGAACAACATTCATACAATGCATTGAACGAACACAGTTGCTCTCATCACAAACCAAAGCATTATCTTCGCCTAACGCCAACGAACTAGAAACACAACGTGAAATCACGTTATCCATCACGTAATCAACACCTTTGTCAGCTACGAATGCTTTCCATGCATCTTGATCAACTTTCTTGTGATCTCTCCAAGTACCGATAACCGCAAAGTCAGCACGCTCAATTGCGTTTTGACAATCGTTAGGACAACCTGAAACTTTAAATTTGAACTTATAAGGTAGTGCTGGACGATGAACATCATCTGTAAAGCTATTTACAAGATGACGATGAATCGCATGCTCGTTACAGTTAGACATTTCACAACGTGCTGCACCTACACATGACATTGCAGTACGAACACATGGACCTGCTCCACCAAGATCCCAACCGTAGTCGTTGATCTCATCGAAGAAGTGCTGGAAGCTATCATTATCAGCACCAATAAACATGATATTACCCGTCTGACCGTGGAAAGTCTGAAGGCCTGAACCCCACTTCTCCCAACTATCAGCGAGTTTACGCATCATATCTGTTGTGTAGTAGTTACCTGGTGTTGGCTGAACACGCAATGTATGGAACTCTCTAGACTCAGGGAACTTATCGCCCACTTCAGAGAAACGAGGAATAATTCCACCACCGTAACCAAATACAGAGATAGTTCCACCTTTCCAGTAACCCATCTTAGTTTCGTAGGAGTGCTCAAGCTGCCCCATTAAACCGTTTACTACGTTGTTAATACGCTCATCCGGATGATTATCACGTAGCTCCTTAAAGCCTGTGATAAAACTCGGCCATGGACCATCTTCTAAAACGTCTAGCATTGGCGTAGGATACTTCTTAATGTCAGCCATTGTTGCCTCCAATTTGTTTTCAATAATTAATGAATCAAGTTGATTCATCACTAAATTTCTTAACTAAGTAGACCTAGTCACAAATATGACTAAATTTACGAATGCGCATAGTCTAGTTGCAATGAGAAATTTTAAGAATCTCACTCATGGGAGAGAGTCTAAAAATTAACCTATCCCATTATGGATAGCCCAATTTACAACCCAGTTTTTCTTATTTATTTTGCTATTTACAGACTATCTGTAAAAACAGGAGTAGAATATTCGAATATACTTAAATAGCAAGTGGTTTTTCTAACAGATTATGGATAATTTGACACAAACACCATTCACACTACAGTGCATTACCAACCAAGATATCGCTTATAAAAACTGGCGTACAAAAAAATTACAAAACGCACCAGATTATTCACAATACGATCTTAATAAACTTTTTATTGATATTGAAGATGCTCGTAGCCCAACAACAAACGAACTACAGAAAATTTCAAATGCCTGCGTGAATAATAGCTTTTGTTTGTATCGTATTAAAAACAAAACCAGTGATAGTAAAAAAAATATACACGCATTAGCCAAGCACATTGGCCTGTCTCATCTAGACAATAATATCTGCGCTGATGAGGATAGCCTTACATCTATTACAAATACATCACATCAAGGGCAACACGAATATATCCCCTATTCTACAAAGCGCCTTAGCTGGCATACTGATGGTTATTACAACAAACCAGAAAATAACATCAATGCAATGCTATTGCATTGTGCTCAACCAGCAAAAAATGGCGGTGAATCATTATTAATGGATCACGAGATTGCCTATATATTATTACGTGATGAGAACCCCACTTACATTGAAGCCTTGATG
>DAOVUR010000073.1 GCA_030632465.1 bacterium
ATATTGTTTTATTGAATGAAATAGTCAAGAATTAAAAAGTTACAAAATTTCTGAAATAGTAGAACCCTGACCCATAAATCTTCGATAGCTCTCAGGTTGTTCAGTCTCTGGATATGCTTTTTCCAGTCGTTCTAACCACCCACCAGTGTCAATTTCGGTAGAACGTTCAGGTTGCATTATTCTGGTAGTAGAATATTCAAACGGTTGTACTGCCCCAGTTGGAGGTGCACTTGGCATGCCCCCCATAATTTCCTTCAATCCACGTGAAGCCAATTCCCACTCTTCCTCTTCTGACAATCTCCCCTCCTCCACATCTTTCCTGAATTCAAGCTCCTCCATGCCAAGCTTATATTGCCATTCTCCAGCAGCTTTTTGAGCTGATATGCCCATGCGGGCTAAAGATTCTTCATGCGTAAGCCTTTCTCTCTCAAACTCTTCTTTTTTTACAGCCTGCTCTTCCGTGAACTCTCTTTCCCACAAAGCCTGTTCTTCAGTGAACTCAAGCTCTCTCTCGGCCAATGTATATTGCTTTTCAAATCGCTCTGAAGATTCTCTTAGCTCTTCATAGAACCTATCCATCTCTGAAAGATAGGAAGCACGCTTGAGGGCCTCTCCTTTAAGGACGCCACTGTATGCACCCGGCTCTGTGTATAAAGCTTCTGTTGGTAAGAATGCACCATAGTCTGGATATGCCATTGTTTATTTCCTTTCTTTTAAAATTTCTTTAATCGATTTTTTGCTATATTGAGCATGGTAACATCTATTGCAAAACCATTGACTTTTTAAATCTTCCCCAACTTGATTTCTTGGCGTTGTATTGACCGGATAAATACTCATATTTGTTGAGCACTTAGGGCATTCCAGAGCAATTTCTATCCATTGGTTGTTTAATTTAACAGATTTTTTTTCCAGCTTTATTTTTTCAGCCTTCACCTCTTCAACATATTTTATAAAATCCCCAATAGGGACATTATGCCTCTTGATATGATTTATTAGGGTTACTATGTCTTGAAGCTGACCAAGGCTAAATCCAAATGATTCAAATATGTTTTTCATCATAACATTAACACTCCCAAACGTAACGAAGATACGATGTGGCCCTAATATGGTTTCCACAGGTATATTGGCATTCTTCCCATTCAGCCTCCGGAATACATTGGTCAAAGGCTCCTGTACAACTTTGTGCCAATACTGGGCCTGAATAACAATCACATTGAGCCTTTTGCCAAGTACAATATTCTCTATATTTTCCAGCAGTTTTTTCAACGCTACAACCAGGGACTAGCCACCAGAAAAACCCCCCCCCGGAACAACTGCCATCAGTAGAATCTGTATTGTGTTCTTCCAAT
Source organism: bacterium (assembly GCA_030632465.1). Classification (GTDB taxonomy): domain Bacteria; phylum Verrucomicrobiota; class Kiritimatiellia; order UBA8416; family CAMZLY01; genus CAMZLY01. Next base: position 1,350 of record DAOVUR010000073.1, read on the forward strand.
ACCCATTGCCCTACGGTACTTCTAACATATCCTGTGGTCGAGTTTTCGCAAGCGTCAGTAACCGTTATTTCTGCCCCGCCACAAGACTCTGCGTCTGCGTTAAGAGTATTACTAACACCTGCCGTCTGAGTAGAATTGAGGGTAAAGCCTGTCCCGGATACCGACCAGTCATATGGCCCAAGTCCATCCGCAACGAAGACGCCAACACTATCGCTCTGAGCTACCGTTTCAGCGCTACTGCCATAATCCCAATCAAAATCAACTATATCAATACAGGGATCGCAAGAAGATTCTATGGTTATACAACCACAACTGGCACCCTTAATTCCATAAATGGATTTTGCAGCAACTGCCGGTTTGACTTGGCCTTTTTCAATCGGAACAAGGGCACCACCAACTAAGTATATTCCAACAGGCATCCCCGCAACCACAGTTTCAAAAGTTTGACTTACTAATGTATGTGTAGATGCGGAGCCACAAATTGTAACAGACCCATTTGCGTTTTCAGGAAAGGTTAACAGATAATCTTGCTCGTCCCAAGCGCCAGCCTCGGTTCCTGATAGTTCTGACAATGTGACGCCTATCGTATCTTCTGCGATTTGTGCAGTGAAATTAAACTCTCCTGTAAAAAGATAGGAAGCATTAAGTGTTATTATAACTTGCTCCTCGATACAAGCACCCGTTCTGGCAATATCCCAGCGACACTTAGCCTCACCAAAATCAAAAATGTGCAAGCCTCCATATGGCACTCCGCTGGCAATTGGCCCTAAAAAACTATGCCTCTTCTTTGGCTTATACTTAAAATCTGGAAGACTTAAATGCATCTTTGGATATTCATCAATAAGATAAGGCTTCTCCATCATACTTTCTTGAGTATTAGATTGTTTAAGATATCTAACCGGCTCGCGAAAGAAATCAGCAATGCTCAACTTAAGTCCATAATATGGTCTTCTATTGCTATACATTATAGCTCTAACAACCCCCTTGCTTCAAGTTCATAAAGCATAGACCATATTTCCATTTCTTGGTCTACGGTATCAAGCGAAAACTCAATCTGAAAACAGGAACATCCTTGTACGCTTATATCTAAGTTTTTAGTTGTAAGTCCCTCACCACTCGACACCATGCTTATTGCCGATGGTATTGACAAGGTAGTTCCACTCGTAGCCATATTCTTAAAAAGTTTGGTCGTAATGGTACCAGCGGCCCGTGCCTTCAAGACAGTCCAGAGCCTTCTAAGCGTAAAACTTAGAGAAATACCCAACTCTTCCTCTGGTGCAATAGCTCTCGTCTTGATTGAATGATTAATTGCCACATCGGCATTGGAGGTATTCTTATCGGCAGTATCATTCTCAAGCTTCATTACGAACCCACCGGAAGAGCCACCATATGTATAATATCTATCGTCTGAACCTTTTATATTGATGGCCGTATCAATCGCAATTTCCCTATCCCATGCCGGATACCATTCTCCCAACACATAATTATAAACCAGTTCTTTGGCTGGTAGTAATAAATGATATTCATTATTAATAGGATCTATATATGCCTGCCTATTCTTTATATTGGCCGCCCCAATACAATTGCTATATTCTTGATTGAAATAATCATCAACCGGCAATGAAACCTTCCTTGGCTTTCTACCATCAAGAACATAAACCCCATCTACATCCTGCCAAATAGCAATACTCAATGGTTCGTCAGAATGCATCCCGGGGAAGCCTATCTCCACCATGTGGGCAGTTTTTGGACTGGCGAGGCCGACAGTATCCGCAACCTTTAAGACGCCAAATGTAGCCGGTGAGAAGCCCTCCAATAGGAATATGGAATTTTCCTTAAATACCAAAAGCTCATTGTAAAATCTAATCGCACACACAACTTCAGTCATATCTCCAAAGGCATCTGTATATCCACTATCAGAACCAGAGAAGCAGTCTGGTCTTCTGGTTGCACTGTAGCGCATCCTGTTTGGATATTCCGGGTCACCCCATATAAACAGTCTGGATTTAAACTCAACACAACCAGCATAATTTGGAAGCGATTCCGGAAAGTGAGCTGCAACTGCAAGATAAATCCTGGTATCAGCAGACAGCGCTACGTCCCAACTAATTCGATACCAATAGCCTGGAATATTATCCCCTTCAAAAGTTCTTTGCTGTGGGGTGATGGCCGTGGCATTAAAAAAGATAGAACCTGATTGTGAAAAGCTTTTAGTTGTACCTCCGTCAAGGGTTGTGTCTATAATTCCAGTAGTAACGGCAGCCCAACTATCTCCATTCCAATAATCGATTTGATCCACAACGGCTGCGTCAACATTACCATAACCAACTGGAACCCCAAACCCAAAACCAGTGGCAGGTTCAACCGTTTTAATATAAAGATAATCATCGGTAGCTGCGCTGGAAATATCTAAATATTGCGAAGTTGATTCATTACTAACATCTCCAAGAACTTCCTGATATTCTATAGCTGAATGATTATAAAATCGAACACCACCACACCATTCAAATATTCCATTCCATTTATTGCTCATTTCGTGCATATCGCTTTTGACGGTGCATGCGGTTAGATCTACAGAGCCACTCATTGCGCCACTCCAGCTTACCTGATACACATATCCCATAACAAGGCCTATCGTTCTCATAGTGTCAGACGCAGAGGCTGTCCATGTAACAGTACCACTTTTAGCCAAGGTCTTACCGCTATCTTCAGTTCCATCGCTCAAGCTCGACACTGCCGTCCACGAACCTGCCCTCCAAGCCTTAACTACCATTGTTACAGAATTAGTATTTAGACCAGTACCAAGCGTGAGAACCATTCCATCTGCTGGCTCATTGGTAATGACATAAAAAACATCAGTTGCTGCGCCAAGGATAACGGCCTCGGTATCTGACCTATCATCTGTTACATTCCTAGTATAATCAACATATGCAGTTTCGCTTATGTCATAAACAAACAATCCGAGCGGATATGGGTTATCGCCACCCCATGCCAGTATCCCGGAAGTTTCATCTGTATAGTGAAACCTATCCTCTACCATACATGAAAACCCAGGAGTTGCACCTACAGCTACCCCAAGCGTTGTACCAAAAGCCGTACCACCAGTTGGTGGATCGTTGGTAGAATTAAGCAGTAATGAATTAGCCTGAGCTATAAAGTGATAATCGTTATTCCTTGGATGTGTGAATTGGTGTAAGCTTTTAATTGCTGCGCCACTCTCTGCCGCCGTTGTATTGTGAAGAGAGCATCCCTTTCTTGCCTTCCAGCCACCGCCAGAACTTACCTTCCTTATATTCTCACCACCAGCAATGCCACCATTTGGTAATAATGTGGCTGGAATAACTCCATTATACTGACCTGTGAATTTTTCTTTGAATAGTTTATTAGCCATTACAATCCTTAATAATCATCAACTGATCTTATGGGTGAGTTAGATGCTACCCTTGTTGAAATCCATTCTTCAAGGTCCTCCCTGGCCTGCCTTGTGCGTTCCTGCATATACTTAAAAACAGAAGGCTCAAGGGCGCTTGACGGTTTTACAAGAAGCATAAGCGATGCCTCTAAAATAATTAAATCGTGAGATTCTTCAGGTAACTCTGAGACCGTACCATAATGGTCTCCAGAAGCAACCGTTCCGGTTATTGTTGCATAGTATCCTGAACCATCATAATCGCTAATATCTTCAATAATACCAGTTCCAGTTCCATCCACAACCTCAACGCTTACACTGTTATAATAATCATCAGAGCGCTTGGGCTCATTGGTTAACTCGAACTCAAGTTTGGTAGCTGCGCTATTGGTTCCAGCAGTTCCAGCATGAATACCAGGGACTCTTTGTTGATACCATAATGTTACCTGGGTAGCATAACCATCTTGATTAACTACGATTGCATCCTTCTGCATGTATGCTTCCACTGTACCGTCATAAACAACAGCGCCAGTAACTCTTGTTAATCCTCTATCTCTAACATTGCCATGAAGTGTAATAACGCACCCTGAAGATGTCTCTTCCATATAGACAGGTTTGGCGCAATCGTCCGGCAAAGTAATAACAGAATCTACCGGAGTTAGGTTGGTTGATTTAATTAGCCAGTCACCCGGAGTGAGAATAAAAAGGTTTGCCACCTTTCTCTGAGCTGCATTAAGCTTGCGAAGGATATCATTATCGCCCCAATGGGAAGCAACATCCTCTCCAATATTATCTCGAACATCAAGCATCATGTAATAGCTATTCATTATCTCATCTCCATCCCTGGCGCAACTCTTCCGGGAACTTGATTGTTTGGCATTTGGACTTCATCATCTCTATTCTGTATATCTTCTTGACCCTCAAGCTTATCAAACTTAAAACCCTTCGCTCTATCAACCAATGCACCCATGCTTACCTCAACCTCGGTAAGTGCTTGTCGTATCATGTCAGCATTGTTTAAAGATTTATTAAACTCAGTAGATAGCGCCTTGTGTAGTTTGGTTGTTTCCTTGTAGTGCTTCATGAACTGCATCTGCTCTTTGTTTAATTTGAAATTTTCCACTCTTGCTTCAGGCATTTGCTATTACCCTCCCTATACTTATAGACCTTGGTACTTGAAATAGCATTGTGTTGACATAAGTTTTTGTTTCACGAGTAATATCTTCGATTTTGGTCTTGAAGTCTTTCATTTTTCGTCTTCTATTTTGGTTATCCATTTCGTCAAAATAACCAGTAAGTTCTTTCAGTGTAAACCTACCAGGTTTTCCCCATTGTAGATTTAGTAGAATGTCAGCACCAAGCTCTCTATATGTTTTGTTTTTCCCCTGAACTGTAGTTACATGGTATGGTTCCCTTCCAAGTTCTTTAGGAAGACTCCATATTTCCCATTTCTCACTGGCCCAATCCCATACAACCTCAAAGTCATTGTCAAGCTTTTTTAATTGCTTAACGAATCCTTTATCTGGCTTCATAGCAACATGATTCATACTGCGATACTCTGCAAACATTGGTGTCTTCTGGCCCATAATATCAATTGTTGCTTTTCTTGCATTTTTCATACTTGTGTCTGTGGTGATATTTCCCATGTATCCTCCAGAGAGGAGGGGTTTCCCCCTCCCCTATATATATTAAAATTATTAAGCAGTTGCTACGGGAGTGACTGTTGGAGCTGCACCGACATAGGTAACCCTATACGGTAACTCGCAATCGTCGCGCTCAGTATCCATCTTAACATGAACCTGTACTGAAGCATTTGCCTGCATAGGCCCAACATTAAAACTCATGCCACTTTCAGAAGCATCAAGCGTACCATTGCCATTTGCTGTAATCTGAGCACTTGCATTCTGCGTTGATCGATAGTTTGTACCATCGATCTGTTTAACCAGTACACAGTCAAGCACATCAGCAGCCGTTGCAACGTTGTCCCAACCAGTAGTTGCTTTGTTAAAATCAATATCAATAACACAATTAGCAAGACCTGTCGCTGGGGCTGTCACAGTCAATACGTTAATATATCCAGTATAATCAGCCTCACTTATATCTACATCGGCATCACCGGTTACTTCTGCAACTGCCAGTTGTGTTTCCTGGATATATCTAACAACCTCAGCGAGAGAAACATCATTTGCCGCTGCTGCTGCTACAGGAAATGCGGCTATTCCAGCCGCTCCACTTAGCACTGACAAGACAGTAGTAACGTCAGTAGCAACAGCAGAAGTATCATCAGTTGCAAGCGCTGAATTATCACCGCCACCAAAGTTAGCATTGGAATTTCCGTCCCAACCAGTTGCAGACCATGTTGAACCGGTTACAGTGTCTACCACATTCTTAGTAAGACTCGTACCATCATTGTAAAATTTGCCACTTATAACAATATTATGGCAAGCTGTGGTATGAAACTCAACTATAGAGGTTGAAGCAACTCCATAAAAGTCAACATTAATCCTTGCGGTATCGACGCCCACAAGACGCACAGCATTGACACAAGCATCTCCGGCGATGTCTCCTATGTATTTAACATCAATGTCGATCCTATCGGCATCTGCTGTTGTTAAAATGGCATTTACGCATTCGACCGTATCGGAAGCATCCTGAACCTCAACGTGAACCGTACAATCAGCAGCGCTTACAACTATTGGACTAACAACGCTGTCAATTGAAGGTACGACTATAATGTTTTTAAGCTCAACATTCGCCGCTGTCATAGTAATCGTTGAAGCCGTTGCTGAGAAAGTAAATGTAGGTTTCGCAGCACCATTACCAAGGCCAACTACGCTAACACCAGTTTTATTGAGATTGATTGCAGCCGCCGCCGCTACAGTTTCTGTATGGTTTGGAGCCATAAAGATTATATCTCCACGAGCCGCAACAGCATTTTCATTTGCCTCTTCCAGTGTCGTGAATAGCTTTGCCGAGTTAACTTTGTCAATAAGCTGGTCGTAAGACTGAGTACCAATCGTGGCTACCCAGAAGATCTCTCCAACCTGACCGGGCCCCATAATCTTGTGCGCCTGAATTGCAGCCGCATCGCTAATATTTTTGTCTTTAATCATCTTTTTTCCTCCGCATAGTTTACCCCCCAACATTGAATAGTACCCAATTTGGGTACCATTCAACGTCAGGGATACTGGTTAAGGTTAATGTTTAGTCAGTATAGGACAGGTCGCAAATAACTCCATGACTATTTCTACGACTACAGCCAAGCTCCTGGTACAGAAACAGAATCGCCTCGTAAGCATCGTATCCTGAAATCCGTGCAAGGATAGAACCGTCTTTATCCATCCAGTCATAATCAGACATACGGTACTTCTGGATGTCCTTTGTGGTAAGAAAATACATCTCACCGTCAATTGCATCGTCATCAACGGTCAGTGGAATACCATTATACTCCAATGCAGTCCAACCACCGTCAAGCGTCATTGTATTAACGTTTCTACGATCAACTTCCATCAATGCAAGGTACTCTCGACGAATTGCCTTTGTGGTTAGTATCATGTCAGGACCGTAATCCTTACCAGCATTGGACTCAACCTTATC
>DAOVUR010000181.1 GCA_030632465.1 bacterium
AGGGAAAGGGGAATCTCACGACAACAGGCAAAACCATGAATCATTAACAATCATAATTGTTTTATTGCCTGCACAACCATGTCACAAACACCAAAGGTACCTCCGCACCGCAAAATATTTACACCTCTCTAGCTCAGCAAATAAAATTTATTACTTTACACAAACTAATCTCTTGGCAAAACAGCTCATAAGTGCCATTATGTCTGATTTATTTGTCTAATTCAACCTAAAAGGGAGAAAGTATATGTTACATGAACCTGCAGCTGCAGAAGAAAAGGACGGTGCTTCCGAATGGAAAGCAAAGTTGGGTATAAAATTATTCTGGCTTTATAGCGTAATCTACATGGGGTTCGTAGGGATCGCAGTTTTCGCACCAGATAAAATGAAGACTCCTGTTCTTGCAGGCACTAACTTGGCAATCATATACGGCATGGGTCTGATTATTTTCGCTATTCTTTTAGGGCTTGTTTACAACCATGTATGTACTAAAAAAGAGAATGAAATGAATAACGCGAAGGAGGCAAAATAATGAATTATATTGCTAACCCTATCGCTATTACTATCTTCTTGGCATTTGTAGGTTTTGTGCTTGGTATGTCTTTCTACTTTGCACGTAAAGCTAAATCGGCTGAAGGCTATTTTGCTGCTGGTGGAACTATCCATTGGTTTGTAAATGGTATCGCCTTTGCCGGTGATTACCTCTCTGCCGCATCTTTTCTCGGTATCTGCGGTCTTATCGCTACAATGGGATATGATGGTTTTCTATACTCTATCGGTTATCTCGCCGGCTGGATTGTTGCCCTCTTCGTGGTGGCTGAACCTATGAAGCGTCTTGGTAAATATACTTTTACTGACGCACTGGACTCTAAATTCAACTCTAAAGGCATTCAGCTTATGGCTGCGATTAGCACTTTGGCTGTATCAATTTTCTACCTTATTCCGCAGATGGTTGGTGCGGGAATCTTGGTTACTCCACTACTAGGACTACCACACTGGGTTGGTGTAATTATGGTTGGCGCAATTGTTATTACGATTGTTGCTACTGCCGGTATGACATCCACTACCTACGTACAGTTCCTTAAAGGTGGACTACTAATCGTCTTTTCAACGGTTGTCTCTATCCTAGTTCTTAACAAAGGACTATCTACTGAGCCACGTCCGGAAACTTTCTTCCCGAAAAACCTTAATGCCGCGGAAGCTGTTGCCGGGAATGTTGAAGGCTATACGTATAAGAGCACTATTGCCGACGAAAAGTCTGGCCTTACATTTATTAAGCTGGAAAACGAAGGCCTTAATGGCTGGTGGATCCAAAAGGGCGATGTTCTAGAAGAAGCTCAGTCCAAGACGACTACTGCCGACGGAGATACTCTTTATAATGGCGCACCAAAAGCTGATAATAAGTTCAAGTCTGTTGGCTATCTAACTAGCTTGAAAGATGAAGATGGTAACGAAATCAAGAAGACTGGCAAAGTCAGCATCTTTAAATATTTCGCATCTATTGACCGCTCAAAAGTGGTTCGTTATCCTAAAGCCAATATTGCCAAACTAGAAGATGGCGATAACCACGTAAAGGTATTTTGCCCTGTTATTACTGACGGCTCAGACTTATTGATTCCTGGTCAAAAATTCAAGGTCAAAACTCCTATCGGTAAATTGAACTTTATTTCACTTATGCTAGCACTTTTCTGCGGAACAGCTGCACTACCGCATATTCTGATACGTTACTATACCGTTCCATCACAGCGTGATGCGCGTAAATCCACAATTGTGGCTATCAGTGCTATGGGGTTCTTCTACGTCCTTACCCTATTCTTAGGATTCGGTGCGATGACTCTTGGTGTTATTGATCTAGAAAGCGGCAACATGTCCGCCCCACTTCTGGCTAAGGCGTTCGGAATTGTACTATTCTCGATCATCTCTGCAATTGCATTTGCAACTGTGCTCGGAACTGTTTCCGGCTTAATTGTTGCAGCATCTGGTGCTGTAGCGCATGACTTGATGGATAACTATTTTGGTATTAAAATGACTGACCAGCAGAAAGTTAAGTCTGGTAAAATTTCTGCCGTTGTTGTTGGTGTCGTTGCCATCATACTAGGTATTGTATTTAAGGGCATGAATGTTGCATTCTTAGTTGGCTGGGCATTTGCTGTTGCCGCATCCGCCAACTTACCAGCGATTATCATGCTACTCTTCTGGAAAAAGACTACTGCTAAAGGTATCGCATGGTCAATTGGTGTCGGCATGATCGCCGCGCTAGCTATTATCCTGTCATCACCTAGCATGTACGCGCAGTACGGTCTTGCAAAGGAGGCAGCACTACATAGCCTTGATAACCCAGGAATCATATCTATCCCACTCAGCTTTATCACACTGATTGTTGTATCTCTTATGACACAGAAAGATAATAAAGGATTAAAAGACGTTTAGAGGACTGAAGACAGAGGTCGAAAGTCGGAGGTCGGATCGAAGACTTCGACTGAAAATATAAAACATTATATAAAGGAAACATATTATGAAGAGAATTGATATTATTCTAATTATCGCTATTGCTACATCTTTAGTATATGCCGGTGGCACAGAAGTTAAACCAAAACCATCAGCCGTAAAAAAACTACCAGTAGTAAAACCTGAATCCGTTATCAAGTCGGAACCAGTAACTATATCGAATACTGACGCTGACGCTGCGCCACTTATTAACGAACAGTACGGCAAGATCTCTGGACGCGTACAGTCGCTAAGTATGTATCGCGATTATGAAACACTCGGTAATGGCGCCAACAGTACGCTCGCCCTTGTTTTAGGTTATGTATCACCTGAGTTCGCTGGCGTCACCTTTGGTGCCACGTACGTTGGTGCGGGCGAGATCTTGGATAACAACAGATCAGGAATCCTTGCAAACGATCCTGTCAACCTGCTTAATGAAGCTTGGGCACGCTACAACCTTGGTGCACTTGAACTCACTAACACGACCATTACTGTTGGCCGTCAGGTCAATAATGGTGAGATATTCCGCGCTGATGACTATCGTCAGAAAGCACGCGCTATTGATGCAGTGCAGGTATCATCAACAGATATTAAAGATACAGCAATTACTGTTGGTCACGCACGAGCAATAAGTAGCTGGATTCAAGCTGGCGATCGTTGGGAATTTAATAATTTCAGCAACGTTTTCTCTGCACCTGGTGCAACTATTTCAAATAGAACCGACGGTATAACTTGGGCTGAAGCAGTATATAGCGGCATTGCAAATCTAGACGTAGCAGTATTTGATGCTTACGCATGGGATATCGTTAATATGTTTGGTGGACGCGCAAAATGGGGATTCATGGAAAACAGCGCACTACTAGCCTACTTCCGTCATGAAAATGAAGTTGGTGCTGCATCAAGACGCAACACTGATATGTATGGCCTATCTGTTCAACAGAAAGTCGGAAAAACTACTATTGAAGCAGGTTACCTTGGCGTCCATGGTGCCACACTTCGTTTCAATGAATTAACAACCGGCTTTAACCATGCTCTTGGCGCATCGCTAATGGTCTATTCAGGCCAATACAATGGCGGTGCAGATACAGCTTATCTTAAAGCCACAACAAAAGTTGGTGACACTAAACTTTACTGCCTATACAACTACACATGGCATGATCATGCAAAGAGCCCATTCAGCGGACAAGAGCTAGATATAATTGTAAAACAGCCTATCTTAGAAAACCTAACTGTAGCACTCAAAGGGGGCATCGGATATCGTAACGGCAAGGACAGTTCAATCATCGGCAACACAACTGCTACTGATGCACGCCTCTTCTTTACCTACGTATTTTAAAGGCGGAGGACGGACGTCGGAGGACAGAGGACCAGAGGACTGAAGTCAGAGATCCGAGGTCGGAAAGGCGGCAGGCGGAGGTTGGAGAACGGAGAATGAAAGAATGCAGATAAACTCAGCCAAGGAGTTGAATGTTTATAAGAAAGCATTTGCACTTTCCATGGAGATTTTTAATCTTTCCAAGAAATGGCCACCTGCAGAGAAATATTCCTTAACCGATCAAATTAGGCGTTCATCGAGATCAACCTGTGCAAATTTGCAAGAGGCTTGGTCCAAGCGTCGGTATGAGGCACACTTTATAAGCAAGCTGACAGACTGTGATGGTGAAAATAGTGAAACCCATACCTGGATTGACTATGCCATGGAATGTAACTATATCACCAAAGAACAACATACCAATCTCATAGAAGAGTCTGAAGCTGTTGGTCGAATGTTAGGATCAATGTTAAATAAGCCAGAGTCTTTTCTCTTAAAACAATAATAGACGCCCGACCTCGGACCTCCGACCTCAGACCTCCGACATCCGACCTCAGTCCTCAGTCCTCCGTCCTCTGGCTTTCATCAACCTGCTTAAGTGCTTTTGTAATACCAAAGAGCAGGACAACCAGTGCAAATACAATTGCTA
>DAOVUR010000211.1 GCA_030632465.1 bacterium
GAACGACTAACCTGCACACGCCCATCATCCAAAAGCTCAGGTTGATCCGTACTAAATTCTACTACCGTAAACTTATCTAGCTTATTACTAAGTAGCGGCAGATCCACATCATAATCCTCACCAGCAGTAACAGTAACCTTTAATGTCAGATGATCAGCCACAGTGATCTCTTTACGATCAGCCGCAACCAGAACAGTAACCGGACCACGCTTCAACTCCTTACTTACAGCTACAGCAGAGCCCCCAGCATCAACACCCTTCTGTTGCGAGCAGGCGACTAAAAAGCCTAAACATAAAACTATAACTATTAAAAACCTGCTCATTCGTAATCTAAATCCTAATCGTATTAAGTGTGGTCCCTGAGCGGAGCCGAAGGGCCCACGTCCGCGGCATTTCGGCTCCGCTCAATGACCTCTGTTTTTCCTGTTTCATTCCCCTTGAACATTCATAGTTGAATGTTGGATGTTCATTCTTTGCTTTTTTGTTTCTTTCCTTTTCACTATTTTCCGCGCTACGGACTACCTCCCGGAGGTAGGTAGTTACTTTTCCTACAACAGCAATTTTCACTAATAAACAACATCCATAACTATTCACTGTTCACTATTAATTATTCACTGTTTTCACCTCTGTGCCCGTTTCTCTCTCGTTTTGAAAAACGACACTAAATCTTTCATATAATCCTGATCCGTAAACACCTTTATTAAATCAATGCCCATCGATCGCATAAGCTCTTGTAAATCCCCAGCACGCTTAGCACTTGTCGCCTTATAACGACGCCTCACCTCCGCGCTACCAGTGTCGACAACAACTCGTTTGCCAGTTTCAGCATCTTCAAGCTCTATCAATCCAACATTAGGTAAGCTAACCTCTCGCGGATCAGTAACCGATACTGCAATCAAGTCATGCCGCTTGCTCAAAACATTAAGCTGCTGTTCATACCCCTCACCCATAAAATCAGACACCAGAAAAACCACACTCTTTTTCTTCATAGTCTTCCCCATATACTCAAGTGCACCAGCAATATCGGTCTTACTCTGCTTAGGTTCAAAAGTAAGAAGGTTTTCTATCAGCCGCAAGACATGTGATGAACCTTTGCCCGGCGGAACAAACATCTCTATTTCATCCGTAAAGACAATTAGCCCAACCTTATCATTATTTTTAATGGCAGAGAACGCCACCAAGGCGCAGAGTTCTGCAGCTACTTCATTTTTTATACGCTTAGTACTACCAAACGATCCGGATGCAGATAGGTCAACCAAGAACATCACTGTCAACTCACGCTCTTCCACAAAGCGCTTAACATACGGGTGCCCCATGCGTGCAGTAACGTTCCAGTCAATAGAACGCACTTCATCGCCAGGCTGATACTCCCGCACCTCATCAAATTCCATACCGCGCCCTTTAAACACGCTAGCATACTCGCCAGCCAACGAGTCGTTAACAGCCTTACTGGTATAGATCTGAAGATAGCGAATCTTCTTTGCTAACTCTTTCGAAATCATGGTACTTTTACCGTCTCCAAAATCTTAATAACCATATCTTCAGAAGTCTGTTCTTCTGCTTCAGCCTCATAAGTAACAACAACACGATGCCGTAAAATATCCATAGCAACACTCTTAACATCCTGCGGAGTAACATAGCCGCGCCCCTCAATCAGTGCATTAGCACGCGCTGCCATCGTAAGAAAGATGGTAGCACGTGGTGAAGCGCCGTAACGAATCATTGGGCCAATATCCAAACCATATTTTTCGGGGGACCTAGTAGCATCAATTATATCCACAATATAATCTTTAATCTTATCATCCATAAAAACCTCATCAGACAGTTCGCGTAGACGAATAATATCCTCAGGAGTAATCACAGCATCAACATCCAGATTAACTTTAGTTTTAGACATCTTATTAAGAATCTCTAACTCTTGCGTCTTATTGGGATATGTTATCTTCAACTTGAGCATAAATCTATCAACCTGAGCTTCAGGTAGCGGATATGTACCTTCCTGCTCAATAGGATTTTGCGTGGCAAGCACAATAAATGGATCATCCAGCATGAATGTTTCATCACCTATCGTAACTTGACGCTCCTGCATAGCTTCCAACAGTGCACTCTGTACTTTTGCTGGCGCACGATTAATCTCATCAGCAAGAATAATATTCGAGAAGACAGGCCCCTTTTTAACCGAAAATTCACCCGTCTTAGGATTGTAGATTTGCGTACCAACAACATCAGCCGGCAACATATCTGGCGTAAACTGAATACGCTTAAAACTCGTCTGTGTCATCTTCGACAAGATTGTAACCGATAACGTCTTAGCTAACCCAGGCACACCCTCAAGCAATACATGCGCATTACACAAAAGTGCCATCAAAAGCCGATCGATCAAAGCTTCCTGCCCAACAATAACCTTATGAGCTTCCGCGCGAACCTTTTCTAGCAGAGCACCTTCCCTCTCTACTCGATCATTAATTCCCTTTACATCTACTGTCATATCATTCTCCTTAATGTAAACTATAAGTAATTATTGTTATCGTAAAACGCAAAAGAAAAACTACCATTATGCACCAATTACTTCCAGTAAATTATCTTAAAATCGTATGCGACAAATATACTCTTAATAGATGACATAAGAGAGAGAAAGTAACGAAACAGTAACGCAGGTAACTTTTGGGACTAAACGACACAGAGCCTACATCTTATCCGTGATTTTCATAGAAGTGAAAGAATTCATCGGTACGTCGACCATACTCATTCATAGTCTTAGCCCGCAAGATGTAGGCAAGTTTTTTCTCGCTACCTTCAAAAGAGATAGCCATATATTTCCATAACTCTTTCATACAACCAAGTATATGCCCTGGTCCGGACAACCGATCCTCAGTCCAACTCAACATATCATCATGAAAATCACGTACTGCTACGGTATATGCCGACAGTGACAGTGGTGCCGCTCCTTTTATCTCCGCTGCTAAGAACGGATTGATAATAACTCCACGCCCAATCATCCATTTGGTTATAGTAGGAAAGCGCTCTTTTAAAGTTTTATAGAATTCTACTGACGTGATATCACCATTATAAACCACTCTATGCGTCAATAAGTCAAAGCACTCAGCAAACATATCAACATCAACAGTTCCCTCATACATCTGGACTGCTGTGCGTGGATGAATAATCACTTCACTAAGATCATGTTTGTTTAAGACAGGAATCAAGGCTTTAAGATCATGCTCGGTCTTCATACCAAGCCGAACCTTAACAGAAAACTTACCGGGGATATTACTAAGCACTTCAGCCAAAATAGCATCAACTTTATCAGGGTGCGGCAGCAAACCAGAGCCACGCATCTTTTTGGCAACAAACTTCCAGGGACAGCCAAGATTCCAGTTCACCTCTTCATAGCCAAGATCATAGATAGTTTTAGCCAGCACGATAATGTCTGCCGGCTCTTTCCCGATAATCTGCGGAACCACAGGTAGCGCTCTATTCTTCTCAGGCAAAATATCTGATAGTAACTTAGGCTTAATAACCTTGCCGCTTACCGTTGGAATAAATGGAGCCAATGCACTATCTAACCCCGAGAAATGACGACAAAATACGTTACGGTAATCAACAGTAGTCACCCCACGCAACGGCGCCAACACTATTTCTGGTAACAAACTCTCTACTTTACGTTTTTCTGACATCATATTAGGTTAGAAGATTGATTAGTTTAACTTCATATACATCCTTAGCTTTCGCCATCGATGAACAGATACCTGAAAGCTCAGCCAACTGATCTTCAAAGTTCATTTCAGGTTTTACAACCTCAAAGAACGCCTGAGCTTTTGAGTTATC
>DAOVUR010000263.1 GCA_030632465.1 bacterium
ACCTCTGCTATCTTGGTGGAAACTTTTGGGGCACTGTTAGATTCTACTGTTATTGTGCATGTTGCCAATGTCGAGTTTGTAAGTCCATCATTAGACATATATGTAAAACTATCCGTACCAGTAAAGCCGTTGTCAGATAAGTAGATCAATTTATATGAATTAGTTGGGTAGACCACAGAGCTGTCATAGCTGATCGTCCCGTTTGCAGGAGGCGTTACGACTGTGCAACCAAGATCAGAATTCTCTACTGTGTCATCGCTTACTATCAATTGAATATGCTTCGGACACTCAGAGGCAGCAGTAGATGACATATCTAATGCCTTGGGCGGTAGATTATCCGCAAAAACCATATTGAGAACTGCACTTAAGACCACGACGATACTTGCTAAATGTTTCATTTTGTTTCCTTTACTAAATTTTACTAAACGATTCTAGCTATTTTAAATACTAGGATAAATATTTCTCCTCGAAAACTGTCTGAATTAATTACAAAATAGTAGCACATAGTAGCTGCGATGTCAATCTTCGCGCAGACATCGCAACACGGCCTTGGCGCGCGCTTAGTTTTTGGTTTTCGTAATTCTGCTTTTGATTTGCTGGGTTCCTCATTTGTTGCTCTTTTGTGCCTGTTTTGTTGACTATTTATGGTGGTAGGTGTATTTTTTATAAATAATATTGAAGAAGAGTCCGTTGAGATACGTCTTAGCTGTAGAAAGTATGAGATTAAGGGTCAATATGATTAAGTGGAAAAAACGTGAGAATAAGGAATGTCGCGAGAAAAAGATGGAGGCTGTAATGGCCGAATTCGAATCGCCGCTATTACGTTATGCCGCTCGTATACTGAATAACCCTGTATCTGCGGAGGATGTTGTGCAGAATGTATTTATAAAACTGTTTAAAGTCTGGCCGGAAGGTGAACACCCCACCGACAAACTTAAGCCTTGGTTATATCGTGTTACTCATAATGAGGCTGTGGATTATATTCGCCGTGAGAGTCGCTTGCATGATCTGCATGAAAAACATGCTACGGAAGAAAAAATTAGTGCTGATGGCGCAAGCGCAAATGATAAGGCTGCGTCGGTAGGTGAAAAGCGAGCCTTAGTTCTTAACCTTTTGCATCATCTCCATCCACGTGAACAGCAGGTTATTCTGCTTCGCCTTGAAGAGGGGCTTTCCTATAAGGAGATCAGTTCGGTTACTGGTAGATCAGAAGGTAATGTCGGAAATATCCTGCATCATGCAGTTCAGAAGCTTTCAGATAAGATAAAAACT
This sequence comes from bacterium, assembly GCA_030632465.1. Classification (GTDB taxonomy): domain Bacteria; phylum Verrucomicrobiota; class Kiritimatiellia; order UBA8416; family CAMZLY01; genus CAMZLY01. The sequence goes on from DAOVUR010000263.1 coordinate 1,273, forward strand.
GGCGCTGTTATGGAAGGGAGGGCAATATAATGAAGTGCGAACAGATCAAAGAATTATTAGCCCTATATATTTCTGGTGATCTTAATACGGAAATTGGTAGTGCGGTAAAGACCCATTTAGATGAATGTGATAGTTGCCAGGCATCGGCGCATGAAGTTGAGCAGACCCTTGATCTTTTACGTGATGCCTTGGCGGCTACTTCTGAGCCTGACATGAAACTGTCTGCTTCTGCTAAAAAGAACATTTTTGCGGCAGAAGAATTGCCAGTGAAAGAGAATATTATACAAGGGTGGCTATTTAATCGTCATCCTTGGCTGGTCCCTGCAGCAGCTGCAGTGATTGTCTGTGGCTTTGTGCTGTTTGGTATTAATAGCATGAAGGTGCGGAGCGATTGTACGATGAGTATTGATAATGAATCTTTGCGTATGATGTCTTACGATGCTTCGGAAGTGGATGAGGTGTATGATGTTGCGAAAAATGAAGATCTCTATGACTGCAAAATAGTTTCTAGTGAATCGAAGATGAAGCCTCGTTGTTTAAGTTTGACGGTCGGGGACCAGGCTTCACGCTCCGCCAGCATTAGTGATGATAGCTTTGCTGATGTTGGTGTGTTGCCTCCTGTGCCAGAACTAGTAGAGATTAATTTTATTAATGAGGCCCAATTATCTGCGGATGTTTCTCCTAAACCGGCTAAGATGGACAGTGTTGCTACTACTAGCGATCCAGTGAAAAAGCGCGCCAATTTTGATGGTAGAGCTGCTGCGCCTGCCGAAACTGCACATGGTAATGCGAACAGGGCTGATGGCTTTGATTCTGATGATCTTGATATCGAAATATCTGCTTTAGAAGAGGCTGTTGATGCTCAGCCGGAAATGAAACGTGAGGTGATGGAGAAGCATAGTGGCATGCAGAGAAAGGTAGAAGATAGTAGGCAACGCCCTCTGAAAAAGGGGAAAGCAGTAGCCGTTGAGGCAGGTAGTGGCTGGGTAGCACGAAGAATAGGGGCTGTAGTGGCACTGCTGATTATCTTTGGTGCGTGCTGGCTTGTACTTGCAGGCACACGGAAGAATGGTTGAGGAATCAAAGGGGCTGGTATGGAAACAAAAAGAGAACAGAAAGATGTCGCATGTAAGCTTTGTGGTGGAACAAAATGTTTAACGCAGAGTGGTATTGTTAAGATCTATCTTTTGCCACGAAAGTTTCCTCTCATATTAATTGTTGCCGGCATTGCTGGCGGAGTTTTCTATTCGAAGTATATCTTTATCTTGGCAGCCTTTGGCTTGATTGCTCCGCTTGCGATGGCGGACTTCAGGCTTTACCTCTATCCTGTAACGGCAATTGCGCATTGCTTCGGCAAGAAGCTGAACTGTCCTAAGTGCGAGCCGCATTGCTCTGTGTTCCGTAAGAGCTGATTGTGTTTTAAGTGAAAATGGAAAA
>DAOVUR010000260.1 GCA_030632465.1 bacterium
AGCTTTCCATAGCTGTTCTTTAAATCAGCGTTGGAACGCCGATCTACGAAAGGATTTTTCATCCTAATCGTAATCGGCTTGTCCAATTTTCGATTACGATTACGACATTCAGCTCATCGCTCAGCGTTCAGTTCAGCTCATCGTTCAGCGTTCATATTTCATCGTTCAGCATTATTCCTCTGCTCCATAGCCTCGAATAGCAGAACAACACGGCCATGGCCAGCCGCAATAGCAGATGACTTTACAGTACAGCTTGACAGCCGCCACGGCGGACGCTGCGCCTCAGCTTTTCTAATGATTGTCATCATATTATCTAAGGCACCATCAGCAATAACAACTTCTCTACGTAACAGAAACCACCCGTCAGATAGCTCAATTTCACTAGCCCTAATATTTTCAGCTGCTACAGCATTAGATGGATCAAATACAGACTCAAATCTTACAGGATGTGCACCGGGAATTATGCTATACGCTTCTTTTGCTGCAATATACACTGACAAGTCTGACTTAGACTGCAACATCATACCAATATCAGTCAGGTTATCTTTCAGCTTTTTATTAACATTATCAAGTTGACCAAATGTCATAAACGTCAAGACGACTCCTGCCACAAGCAACAACAAAGCAACTATCCAGACTAAACGAAGTTTATTATTCATTAATCTTGCTCCGTAGTAATAGTGAATTCAACGCGATCACCCTCAACTCTACCGCCACGCTTATGCGTCACAACATAACCGGCCTGCGCCAATGTCTTAACCAGCTCATCACTGCCGCTTGTACTTGAAGCGGAACCATGAATAGAGACACTGTCATGCCCCACCGAAAGAGTGTCATAATGCAAATCTTCTTTTTTAGCAACATCAGCAATATCGACAATAATCTTCTGTAATGAAGGCAGAAACGCTTGTAAAAATGGCTCAAGCTCCTTTTTCCGCGTAAACATACTATCAGCCACAATTCTTGTGGCATCATCACCCATAGCGTTAACATGATAACCGGCCAGCGAATCAACCAATCCCCTAAACCTTTTATTAACCATATCTTTACGATCAGCCAAATTCCTCTGCAGCACAATATTACCGACAGATAGCAAGAGTCCAACAAGAAGCCACAACATCGCAAATTTCAACTGCACTCCATGACTGTGTCCCACAATACGGTGATGCGCAATTTCTCCAGACCTAAGATTGCAGTGCACAGATCCCAAAGAAAGTGCTCTAACCGCTACCGCTCGCGCAAGAAATGAGACGGGGGATTCAACCACCTTCACATCAGTCAATGAGAGTGATGCCAACCCTTCCCGCCAACGCAAAGCAACCTCCTCGTCAGCTGCTTCTGCACCCGCCAAAAACCACTCCATCTTCTCACCCTGCTCTAACTGATGCGCCTTCACAAGACGAAACACACGTTTAATATCATCAACATGCAATCCGTAACTATTCAGAAAACTGCCATCGCGACCAATAGTTAACGATGATGATTCGCCATCAAGAATAAGAACCGCCACCATCCCCTTAGATTTATGACCGATACTAGCAGTTTCATTAAGAATCTGCGACCAAACGGCCAACCCCTCAACATCAACTATTTCAGGGTCAAAACCAACATCTTTAACAGCCGCAATCTTACTATTAATGCTATCGTTCGTTGCAACTACCGCCAGTGGCTCTACCGTCCCTGCATTAGTCTTACTATGATCAAGAAACTGATACTGACAATCTTCAACAGAAAATGGTAATTGGATATCAAGCAGAGTGGGCAAAACTCTATTTGCTTTAGTACGTGAAGAGAATGGAACCTCCAGCCTGCGCGTCAGGCTATCTCTTGCAGACAAAGATGTAGCAGTTACTGACAGATCGCCAACAGCCTTTGCCAAAGTAGTATTGTCTAGCTGTACCCTATTCCACAAGACTTTGCCGCGCTTTTTCTCGGCCAAAACAACCACGGGGTCACCACCATGTAAATCAACACCATAACATGCCTTTGGCCAGCCGGAAGATGCCTTAACAAATTGATTACCGCCCTGTTGCATAACGTCGCTTTCTCACAATGTCATATTGAATCATTGCCGCCCTCACAAGTAGCAGAGCTAAAAATATAGCAATATAAATTACTCCCATAGACGAGAGCCTAGACTTACCCTTTAAAACCCCCGCACCAACAAGAACAACACCGATACTCACACCTGCAACGCCGAGCGATAACAGAAAGAAAAGCACTTTCCTGGGAGTCTTTACCCAACGCTTTCTGCCGCGTTGTCTAGCTTTAACTTTTTCTATACGCTTAGTCATTCAGTTATTTGTAGTAAAATCCACTGGAAATTCCAAGACTCAAATCTCTATTTAGCTAAAAAGATCATTATTTTTACGGCAGAGTATTGACACGAACCAGATGCTTCTCTATATTACTGCCTTTGTTTGACCTAGGGAATTAACTCAGCTCGCCTGCCCACTTACGAAGTTTGTGGCAGGTTGGCTAGTTGAGAGCCTAAACGACGGGGGATTAGCTCAGTTGGCTAGAGCACTTGCTTGACATGCAAGGGGTCGGCAGTTCAAATCTGCCATTCCCCACCATGCTTCGCTCTTCGAGCTACGCATGGCGCAGCCATAAGGAGAGACGGCGGCTCAACGAAGGCTGTCCGCCAAAAAAATCACCAGCCAAGTAAAAACCAACTCTCCCACACACACGGCCTGAAGGTCCTAATCGTGCTCGTAATCATACTCGGCTGGTACAACTTTCGATTAGGATTACGATTACGATTGTTTCTCACACGCACCTGTAAAACAGCTTTCCATAG
>DAOVUR010000270.1 GCA_030632465.1 bacterium
AGCAAAAACTTTAGAAAAATGCATACTACCAAACTGTTCTTTCATAGCTTCTATAGGAGAAAGGATAGTAGGAATTTCTAAGATTTCTTTGCTTTCTGCTCTAAATACAGCTTCTGTATTTGGTTTCATATCAAGCTCAATCTTCAACTTACCAGTCAACATACTCTGAGTAGCCAGTTTAGCACGCAGTCCATTTTTTATACTATGCTCGACCCCTTCAAGATTAAAGCCTCGATCCGTTTCACTGGTCTTAAAACTTATACGTGATGGTTCTAATGTAATAGTAACAGGGCGAATTAAACTTCTCTTCTCCCTATCAACAATCAACTTAACATTAGACACCGTGCCAACTCTAACCCCTTTATACTCTACCGGTGCCCCCATATCTAAGCCACTTAATGACTCCTCAAAATAGACTACGCAGGTAAATTTCTCCTCAAACATTTTACCGCCACCAAATACTAATAAGCCTGCAATAGCAATTACCAGTCCGCCCAATGCGAACCCGCCAACCAAAACAGGATTTGCTTTTTCACTCATAATCAGCTCTCCCTTCTAAGAAATTTCTGTACTTTAACATTCTGGCATTCAGCCAGTAACTCATTCGGATTACCCTGCGCAATCATTGTCTTTGTCTCCGGATCAAGGAAAACAGAATTATTCCCAACCGCAAAGATACTCGCCAATTCATGCGTAACAATTACAACTGTAGCCCCTAAACTATCCCGTATTTCTAAAATCAAATCGTCCAGCAACTTAGCACTAACCGGATCAAGCCCTGCCGACGGCTCATCAAAAAAGAGTATCTCAGGGTCCAGCGCCATCGCACGCGCCAAACTAGCACGCTTCTGCATGCCGCCACTTATTTCCGATGGATAAAAATCCTCAAATCCTGACAGTCCAACTAACGCTAACTTTACCGCAATAATCTCTCTACGCTCTTTAGCAGTAAGATCAGTATAAATTTCTAAAGGCAACCCAATATTCTCTGCTAACGTCATTGATGTCCAGAGCGCACCACTTTGATACATAACCCCCATACGCCGCATCATCTTTTCGCGCTCATCCTCACCTACACCCCAAAAATCAGTTCCTTTGTACCAAATCTTACCAGCCGCAGGAGACTTTAAACCTACCAGATGACGCATAAGCGAACTCTTGCCACAGCCGCTACCACCCATAATGATAAAAATATCACCACGGTTAATATCAACATTGATATCACGCTGAATAACAAAGTCGCCATACGCCATTGTTAAACCATCTATTCTTATGTGAGCCTTACTATCACTCATACCAAAACCTTAAAATCCTATAATGATATATACAACCGTTATCAAACAATCCCAGACGATAATAGAAACAATCCCGGAAACCACCGCCTTTGTTGTCGCATCACCAACCGCCGAGGCACTGCGCCCGCAACGAATTCCATGCATGCAACCTGCAAGTGCAACAATCACGCCAAAAACAACACTCTTAATCAGTCCGGAAGCCACCGCAGTAAGAGAAACTGCACCTATCGTCTGAATATAATATTGAGGAATAGTCAGATCCAACATAGCCACACCTACTATTGCCCCGCCAATAATGCCGAGAACATTGGCATAGATGCATAACAGCGGCATCATAAAAATCATTGCCATCGTACGTGGCAACACAAGAAACTCTATCGGCGAAAAGCCTAGTGTGGTCAAAGCATCCACTTCCTCATTAACCTGCATAGAGCCCAAACGTGCGGCATAGGATGCTCCCGTCCGGCCAGCCATAATGATCCCAGTCATCAGCGCGCCCATCTCCCGGACCATGCCGACGGCAACCAAGTCAGCCACATAAATCTGAGCACCAAACATCTTAAGCTGTACTGACCCCAAAAAGGCCAAAATCATACCGACCAAAACACTTATCAAAGCCACAATCGGTAATGCATCCACTCCGCACTGCTGTAACGCCAGCCAGAAATCACTTTTTCTGAAAACAGCCTTACCGCGAATCATATTACCAACAGCCATAATCGTCTCGCCGACAAATTTAAGTCCATCAGCAAAAGTGTGTGTTGATCTGATAATAAACTCGCCAAGAGTTACAACTATTGATTTTTTATCACCACCACCACGCCTAGCACCCTGCCGCTCAGGCACCGCCTTGGCAAGTGCAAGCAAACCACGCACACCTTCAGGCAGCTTAGAATAATCAACCTTCAGTTTACGTTTTTCACAAACCCCATCAAGACGAACAACAAAAGCCAGCAGTGCACTGTTCCATTCACCAAGCTCAGAAATATCAAAGACCAACTGCTTAATATCATTGCGAGATTCAAGTTCACTTTCCACTATACCAGCGTCAGGCATACCAGATCGTAATATCCAGTCACCCTCAATGTGCAGAACCATCACGCCATTATCGCTATAGGTGAAACGTAGAGAACTATTTTGTATTGAATCATTCATAATCTGGAAAATACACTATCCATCATGAGTAAGTCAACTTATTACATAAGTTTAACGTTCAAGTCTGATTATCG
>DAOVUR010000224.1 GCA_030632465.1 bacterium
AGTTATTATGAGTGAATGTGATAGTTGCAGTAGTACGAGTTGTTCGGCTAAGGATAAGCTTCCTGATGAGCAGCAGAAGGATTATATTGAACGTCAGCAGTTGGCTAATAGGATGTGTCAGATTAAACATAAGATAATGCTTTTTTCTGGTAAGGGCGGAGTGGGTAAGAGTACTGTTGCAGTAAACTTGGCGGCTTCTTTGGCGCTTAAAGGAAAAAAAGTTGGTCTTTTAGATGTTGATCTTCATGGCCCAAGTATTCCGCGTTTACTTAATATGGAAGAACGTCAGATTGAGACAAATGGAGATGCTCTGTTGTCAATTGAGTATAGTGAGAATCTTAAGGTTATCTCGATAGGTTTTATGCTGAGGAGCAGAAACGATGCTGTTGTGTGGCGTGGACCGATGAAGTATGGCATTATCAAGCAGTTTCTTAAGGATGTTGAGTGGGGTGAGTTGGATTATCTTATTATTGATTGCCCGCCAGGAACTGGTGATGAGCCGCTTACTGTGGGGCAGCTATTGGGCGATAGTGCTGAAGGTGCAATTATTGTTACTACGCCACAAGAGATTGCACTTCTGGATGTGCGTAAGTCCATTACATTTTGTGGTCAGTTAGGTATATCAGTTCTTGGTGTTATTGAAAATATGAGCGGTTTTGTATGTCCTGGTTGTGGTGAACGTACCGATATCTTCAGCAGCGGTGGTGCAGAAACTATGGCGAAAGAGATGGATGTTGCTTTTCTTGGCAGAATTCCTATTGAGCCTGGTATTGGAATTGCCGGAGAAGATGGGACGCCATTTGTCGGGCGTTATGCTGAGTCTGAGACAGCAAAGGCATTTGAATCTGCTATTGATTCGATAGCCAAGATTGAATCAGATATGGAGTGAAGGTGAGTTTGTGAGTGCGTCTGCATATCGGAACAGATGGTAGTCTCCAGCCCGTAGTCTTGCGCCGTGGGTGAATAAAATTTACTGAAAATAGCTATTTTCAAAAAAATATTCTTTGCTAATGGGAAAAGCCCATTTGGGACAATAGTTTGCGTGCGTCCCTTGGTGGTTAAAGTTTTTTTATTGGATGAGCATATATCATTGACAGTAGCTGGGATATGTCATATTTTTTCGTTTTCCATGTGCTGTAACAAGGCGCGTTTTCTGTTGCTATATGTTTGTGATGTTATGTAAAAGGATGTTGAGATTATGATGAAGGCTTTGCTTAACCCCGAGAAGATTGCAGTTATTGGTGCTTCTAAGACACCTGAAAAAGTAGGACATGAGATCCTATCAAACCTTATCGATGGACGTTTCAAGGGGGAAATAGTACCTGTTAATCCGACAACAGATAAAGTTCTTGGGCTAAAGTGTTATCCTGATCTTAAGGCATATGGCGGTAATATTGATCTAAGTATAATTGTTATTCCTACAATGGCGGTAAAGAGTGCTGTTGAGGAGTCGCTTGCTGCAAATGCAAAGGCTATTTGTGTTATTAGTGCCGGGTTCAAGGAGATCGGCAAAGAGGGGGAGGCGCTAGAGATAGAGCTTGCTGAATTGTGTGCTGCTAAAGGTGCGAGACTGTTGGGGCCAAACTGCTTAGGCTTGATTAATACACACCATAGCATGAACGCTTCATTTGCTACGCATATGCCTATGTGTGGTGGCATTTCTGTTATTTCACAATCAGGCGCGTTATGTACGGCCATTCTCGATTGGGCTGCAAGCAGGCATTTGGGGTTGTCGAAGATGGTTAGCATGGGTAATAAGGCCGACCTTTCTGAAACAGATTTTATTACAGAACTTCGTCATGATGATGATACCAGTGTTATTGTTGGTTATCTTGAAAGTATTGATAGCGGTAAAGAATTTATAGAAGCTGCAAAAGAGACTGCACCGATTAAGCCAATTGTTATTCTTAAATCTGGGGTTACGAAAGCTGGCGGTAAGGCTGCTTCATCGCATACAGGCAGTTTGGCGGGAGCCGATGTTGCATACGATGCAGCATTTCTTCGTTCTGGTGTGATTCGCGCCGCAACATTTGAAGAACTATTTGATTATGCTACGGCATTCTCTATGCAGCCTTTACCGCAAGGCAGAAAAGTGGCAATTATCACTAATGCTGGTGGACCTGGAATTATGGCTGCTGATGCAGTTGAATTAGCAGGCATGGAGGTGTGTGCGTTGGCTGGGTCGTCTGCAACTGCGTTGCGTGAGAAGCTACCGGCGGCAGCTAGCGTGGGTAATCCGATTGATGTGCTTGGAGATGCGGATTCAGGAAGATATGTTGATGCGGTTGAGGCTGCACAAGGTGATGATGCGGTAGATGCTATTATTGTTCTTCTTACTCCGCAAGCAATGACTAAACCGGCAGAAACTGCGCGAGCAATTGCTGAATGTACGAACCAGAAGAAACCTATTTTAGTGTCATTTATGGGCGGTGCGGATGTTATGCCTGGGCGTGATGAGCTTGTTGCTTCTAATTTACCAGACTATCCATCTCCCGAACGAGCGGTTGGTGCATTGCGAGCAATGTGTCAATATGCTGAGTGGTTGAAGTTGCCGAAACGTGAGATTAAATCTTTTGATGTTGATAAGAAAGAAGTTGCCAAGATTATAAAAAGTCATGCGGCAGATGGTAAGAATCAGATTGGTGAAGCTGCGGCCAAGGAGATATTCTCTGCGTATGGAATCAATATTCCTGCAGGAGGGAGTGCTACTACGGCTGATGAGGCTGTTGCTCTTGCTGAAGGGATAGGTTATCCGGTTGTGATGAAGATTGCATCGGCTGATGTATTGCATAAGTCTGATATGGGTGGCGTAAAGCTTAATCTTGGTTCGGCTGATGAAGTTCGTGACACTTATGAAGGTATGATGGAGAGTATTCAACATCTTCTTCCTGAAGCTAAATTGGATGGTGTCTATATCGAAACAATGTGCCGTGAAGGGCGTGAGGTTATTATTGGTATGACTCGTGATCCTCAGTTTGGTCCGTTGCTTATGTTTGGTCTAGGTGGGATTTTTGTTGAAGTGATGAAGGATGTCGCTTTCCGACTCGCGCCTTTAACGGAGACAGAGGCGATGGATATGTTGAAAAGCACTAAATCTTTTGCACTATTAGAAGGTGTTCGTGGTCAGGCGGGCGTTAATATCCCTGCGATAATTAATGTTATACAGCGAGTCAGTCAACTTGTTACTGATTTCCCTGTGATTGCTGAGATGGATATTAACCCATTCTTGGTTGGTGCGTATGGTGAGAAGTCTGTTGCAGCAGACGCGCGTATAACACTTGAACTGTAGAGAATCGCAGTTCAAGGTTAAGGGGTTAGAAAAAGCTAGCGTCCCCCAATGATTCCCGCAATTAGGCTGAAAAGTTTTGAGTTTTTGGTATATCAGCAATTTTCCAATAATTACTATGGGTGCTATCCCAGCTTTATAAATGAAGCGTTCTAATAGTTTTCTTAACTGATAAATTGCACTTTATTGTTAAATACTGTTTAATCTGCTCAATCATGAAAAAGTTAAGAGTTATATTTAAACTACTTCCCAGCTTGTTAATTGGGCTGTGCCTATTTGTTCTTGTTCAGACGCA
>DAOVUR010000134.1 GCA_030632465.1 bacterium
AAAACGGAGGACGGAGGTCGGGAGTCGGAGGACGGACAATGGACGAACACGGACTATCCGAACAAGGATAGCCGAGGTGAGTCTACGAAATATTTCTGTCGAGCTGCATCCTGTTCATCATGTATATCCATGTTAGACTTCTTTTTCTGCGAGGTAGTCAGTGAAGCTGCGTTTACCAATAGGATCTGTTGGTAGGTCATGTGTTGACATAAAAAGTATCAGTCGCCCCATCGCATCATATTTCTTACTAAAAGGAGCAATAATCTTTATAGTAACTGAACAGAGCCAATGCGGGATCCTCAGCACTTTTCTAGGTAGTTTAACATGATCCTGATACTGATGACAAATCTGCTCCCAAGTAAGATTCTCTGGTCCACCAATGGAGCAAAGCCCCACATCCTGCCCCAGCGATTTCTCAACCATAAAATCAGCAAGGTCTTCAAGGTCGACAGGGGTGAAATGATTCTTGCCTGAACCTATTATAAACATGGGACCTTTACCAGCCGACTTCCCCATCTCTAAAAGGTCGCTATAGAATCCGCCAGAACGCACAATCAAGTAATTCATACTACTTTCTTTGAGTCGCTCTTCAAACAGATGCTTGGCCTCCAGGAGAGGCACTCCGGTATTAGGTCCAGTTCCCTCTGGAGCAATAAAGATAAAACGCTCTACGCCAACCTTTTCTGCTTCAGCTAGTAAATTTGCATTGCCTTGATAGTCAACATCCATGTGCGTAAGTTTACCGCTTATACGTCCAACACCAACCACCGAAACAACAAGCTCACATCTATCACATATTCCTGATAATGTTGCTGGCTTACGTACATCGCAGACAGCAGGTATTAAATTTTCATGTTCTATGTCTGCTAATTCTTCAGCACGGAAGACTGCCGCTTTAACAGTGTGGCCCTGTTCAAGATAACGAGCTAAGAGTCGTTTTCCCAGTAATCCTCCGGCACCGGCAAGCAGAATAGTCTTTTTATTCACGCTCATTACTTATCACCCTTTTTTTCCTCGACCGGCTTGAAGCCTTTTTTAGGAAGATCATAAGAGATTACCCATTCCGTTGATGGAAGCTGAACAGTAACAGTCTTGGCATCATCTGAAAGCTTTCTCTTTTTTTCTGCTTTAGTACCACGACAAGTTATTGTATATGCACGACACTGCTTAAGCATGGTTGTCTTAAAGAAATGTTTAGTCTTTATAAATACTGATATCACTCCCGTTAGCTCACCTTTCTCGTTAAGCACAGGATAGCGCAACGCAGTAAAACTTGGATAGAGCGGAATATGTGCAGGTTCACTTAATTGCGGAGCAGGCTTCTCGTCCATCATAACTAGAAAGTCTTTTAGTTCGTCCTGTTTATGTAGATCATAACCTACTGGTGAGATAATGTGATCTTTATACGATTCTTGAATAACATATTTATTATCCAAAAATGAGCCATCAGTAAAACCATCTACAGCTTCTGCTAACGGCTTCATGAGCTCGCGGAAAGTATCTTTAGTAGGGCGCTGCACAGCAACTTTTTCCATCTCATCAAAGACCTGTGAAAAATAAGCCTCTACAGCGATCCCTATCGGATCATCTGCGGGAACCACTTTTTCCACTGCCTGTGATTGTAATATAAAAATTGCACTCATTAATATTATGCTATGTATCTGTTTTCTCATTTTTTGTTACTCCTTTAGTGTTATCTATTTTTGTAGCGTTGGCTGTCCCCAGCCAATCCTACATTTTCTTAATCCTTCATTACTTTTCACAAGAGCAGAAATCATTTTGTCTTTAAATCGTTTTGTCAAAGTTTTCAGTAGAACTCGTCCTGTCGGGCGCCTCTCGGAGATAGGCGCCTACTTCTTCAAAACAAACAATGAAATATATCCGCCATAACGTGAATCGATATGGTTATCAAAGTTGCTACTATCTAACTCCTCACGAAGTCTACCTTCAATATTCTCAAGAATCTCTGGCTGATTAAATAGGCGATAGCCGCTCCAGGCACAAAGCTTTCCGAAAGCATTATACGGCATATCAACATCTACAATTATCGCTAAACCATCAGGGCGCATAACGCGCCACATCTCCTGTAATACTTTTGCTTTTAACCCACCATTTATATGATGAAAAAAGAACGTGGATACCATACGGTCAAAGCTTTCGTTCTCAAATGGTAGCTCCTCTGCTAAGGCGGCCTCAAACCGAAGATTTTTTCGCGCCCCCTTTTTCCGTTCGGCAACCTCTATCATCTTCTCTGCTGCATCAATACCAATGACCTCAGCCGTTGCCGGCAATTTATCTGCAATCATACGTGTTAATGTGCCTGTACCACAACCAAGATCAAGAACCCGCACAGGTTGTCCGCCGTCGAGCTCTAGTCGCTCTATAGCGCGTATATTACTGTGATGTTCGCTGCCAAGCGTCATCATGGGTGATAGCCAGTCGTAAACTGCAGCTGCATGATCCAGCGTGATGCCGGCTGTTCTTTCTGCAGTAGCTGATCGTTTATTCATTGGCCAACTCCTGCAAATCTAATAATTTATATAAAACGGAGATGAACATTTTCTGTCCACGCGCAATATAAAGCGGAAGCCCTTCTTCTGCTAATGACTCTGTACTACTGATGAAATATTCACGAGCCAACTTACTTACCGCGGCAACCTGTTCAGGGATCTCTTGGTAAAGTCGATCATCAACAGCATGCTCTTTGCTTTCCCAGCTATCTATAATCTCTGGTGACGTTTCTGCTAGAACGGAAAGCAGGTAATTATTTCTCTTCTCGATCAGATCACGTGCCAAATCTCTTATGTCATCTAATAGCTGACAGCCCAATCCAAAATTCAGTAGCGCCTCATTAATACGAGCCGCTTTTTCGGAATCCCATTCATCATCTTTCTCAATAAGTTGTGGTGCAACAAAAGGGATATGAAAAAGAATGCCAGTTTTATAACGGTGAATAGAGTTTAGAACTACATCGGGTGACGGACGTTTTGTAATGCCTAGCTCCTCCGATGCTTCCTGCGCAGCACTTGGAAGAAGCGCTTGTAAAGTTCCTTTGGATAATTTGTCTGCCTGCTCAATAGTAAGGTCGCCACACTGTACAGCTTGCAATAAAATGGATGTTAAAACACGATCGGCAGTCATTACGGCAACTACATTATTCATGACTTGTGATTTGCCGGCCATCTCTACAGGGAGGGTAATATTATTCTCATCATCTAGAAGATTATCAGCACTTGTTACCCAGATACGATTAAGAAAATTTATCTGACCATATAGGTGGCGACGGGCAGGGGAGATGCCTACTAGCTGATAAACTGACTGAAACAGAGTGGAGAAAAGGTTGCGGCGTAAGGTGAAAAGTTCTTCAGGAATATCGCCTAATTTAACTTTATAACACTCATCAACATCAAGACTGCATTGTAGAGTTTCATCTGCGAGCGCATAGACAGCATGAGCACATTTGAGGTGCTCATGAAACCCCTGTTTCAGGGTCGAAATGGTATTCCATTGTTCCATCCATGCTTTCATAATATCGTCCTCATGTCTAAACAGTACTAAAACGGTCATCTTTACACAACATGTATTTTTTGGCTTTACAATTTTTATTATACTTCATATTTTACGGTATGAATGCATGTTTATTGGCGAAGTCTTACGTTCCAATGACACAAGGTCATTGGGGACGGTACGCCGACTAAAGACCAGCATGATTTAACAGTTTTGGAGAAGATTATGGCGGAAGTTGAAGTATATTATTCTGATATGTGCGGGTTATGCCATGTGGCAATGGATCGCTTAACCGAAGAAGGTATTCTGTTCGATAAGTTCAAATTAAAATGGGATGCAGAGTCTGATAATTGGGAAGAGACCGAGGCGAGTAGTCGCCTTTTAGAACGTTGTGGCGAAAAGGTTGAGTTTGTACCGCAATTTTTTATTAAGGATCGCTGGGTCTCAGGCTGGCGTGTATTGGAGCCGCTGATAGATTCAGGTGAGCTGGAAGAGATGCTTAAATAAAGGGTGAAGGGTAAAAGAAGAAAAAATAGAATTAGAGGGTAGAGTCGTGTTAATTCGTGCATGCGCGTAGAAAACCCGTCGAGCGGCCTTTTCTTCATGGTAAAACTCTTTTCAGAAGAGCGGAAAATCATTTTGTCCTGTAATCATTTTGTCAAAAGAGTAGGTCACTACTTATTACAGAATATTGCATAGGCTGCAGCGGACAGAATAAGCGATATGAGTGGCGTCGCTAGCCAGCCTAAGGTCATCTTGCGCAGGTTCGTGAAATCGATAGCATGTGCCCCGCGCAATATGCCAATTCCCATAATAGAGCCAATAATGGCTTGCGATGTACTAACCGGAACTCCTATTACAGCAAATATATTAACTGTAATAGCCATAGATGCCACAGCTACAAATGCGCAAAAAGCATCCAGCTTCATAATGCCAGAGCCTACAGAGAGCATAACACGTTTACTAAAGGTCAATACGCCAAAAGCAATAGCCAGTCCGCCGATTATGGTAAGGTGCTTATCTGTTATTCCCTCAAATTGCCCAGAGAATATCCCTGTTGCATTTGCCACATTATTTGCACCAAGCGAATATGAACCATAGACACCTACAACAATTAAACCGCTCCATAAAATTTTATCACGAGTAAGAATACTCATAGACACTCGGCTGAATATGAAGGCTATCATATAGTATAGGAGAACTGCTATTAGCATGGCGCCAATTGGCGTGGCGATCCAGCAGATAAGAACTTTGGTTAAGGTGGCCCAGTTCATAGTCCCTGTTGCAAGACCTACACCAGATATTGAACCTACTAATGCCTGTGATGTACTTATCGGCATACGTAAAAATGTCATGACAGTAACACTAAATGCCGAGGTAATAGATATTATCATTAACGTGCTGACCGTCTGTTCGGTTAGATCGCTCAAAGTATGTATCCCTGCCTCCCCCTGAAGTACGGCACCAACCACAACAGCAATAGCGCATAGCCATATTGCTTTTCTGTAGCTGATAATTCGGGAGGCGACTGCTGTGCCAAAGACATTACCAGAGTCGTTGGACCCCAATGCCCATCCTAAAAATAGCCCACCAATCAGAGAAAACATATCAATCCTTTATTAACTACTTTTATATCATCCTTTTGGCAACAGCAATGCGGATTCTATCTCCTGCATTCTCTGCTCTATCGCTAACTGCAGCAATTTGCTTGATAAGATCGCGCAACAGAATAGCTTGGATATCTTTAGGCTTGCTAGCAAATATCTGCTCTATTAACGTTGCCTCGACTTTATCGGCAGCACTTTCCAACTCGTCAATCTTTCCAACTGCAATCGTGGCACTAGTATAGTCGGTAAAAATCTTCTTCACAGAATCAACCATGGCCTCGCCTGTTCGGACGCATATATCAATTAATTCATTAATGCCACCTTGAAGCTCTTCAGGAATCACAATATGTTGGTTTTTTATAGCGTGTACTGCGGATTCAGCCTGATTAGGCACCTTGTCCATTGCTTCTAGCAGTCCGAGAATATCACCACGTGATTCTGGAAAAAGAGCCTTAGAGTACATCATCACTTCTATT
>DAOVUR010000161.1 GCA_030632465.1 bacterium
AGCTGGGCACATCATTCAAAAAGATAATCAATGTATATCCAGCTAAAAGAGTTCCTGTAAATAAAACGTATAATCAGTTATGGACAACATTCATGAAAGATGTTGTGGATGTACGGCATCTTGCTGTAGATGTTAATCCGAAGATAGTTGCTGACTGGCATAACTTACTAAAAAGTAAATATGCAACGATAGAAGACTTAAGTTCTAATTACGGCATGAGTTACAGTAGTTTTGAAACGATTCCTATAAACTTGCACAATAGTGATCACTTTATTTTTCAAGAGCATAAGAGTGAAATTTTTAAGGAATTTGTTGGTCGTAATTATTCAATGGTTATGAGTGTTATGCTTTATAATGGACGTGCTATCTATAATACTATTGTATACTGCCTGTTAGCCATTGGATCAGCACTGTTGGTTAATCCTATTGCTGCTTATGCGATGAGTCGCTTTAAACTACCTACAAGTTATAAAATTTTGCTTATCCTTATGTTAACTATGGCATTTCCGCCGATGGTTATGGGAATTCCTAACTTTTTGATGATGAAACGACTTGGGATGTTGAATACATTCTATGCGCTGATTCTGCCGGGTATGGCAAATGGTTACTTTATCTTTCTGTTAAAAGGATTCTTTGACTCCTTACCTCGTGAACTATTCGAGTGCGCTACACTTGACGGTGCTTCTGAATGGCAGATATTCTGGCATATCGCTATGTCATTATCAAAACCAATTATGGCTGTTATTGCGCTAAATGCATTTAATCTTGCGTACCGCAATTTCATGTTTGCTTTTATTGTATGTCAGGACAAGAGCATGTGGACCATGATGGTTCATATTTATCAGCTTATGCAGCGAAGTTCTCAAGGGGTGGGTTTTGCCGCACTTGTGATTGCCGCCATACCGACATTCTTAGTATTTGTATTCTGTCAGAATATCATCATTCGTGGAATTGTTGTTCCGACAGAGAAATAATTACCATAAATAATTACGGAATATTAATTACAAATTATGGAGAAGTCACCCTCTAGCGAGGGTGGCAATTACAAATAAAGTTCCAGTCACTATTGGTCTTACCTGATAAAACTAATTATATCTTATTATAATGTATGCGGGTAACGACTAGTCCATAATATCCAAGTTCTATCTCAAGTAAACATCAGTTGTTATAACAAAAACAAGGAAATGCAAAATGAAAGAGCGGGAGTCAGTATTAAGTAAGTCTTTTGGTGAGTCTGTTTATGGCGTTAATTGGGCCATAGATCAAATCTCCGGAATAAAGGTTAGTGATAAAGAATTACTGATAGGGAAACAAGAACTACTTTTAAAGGTTGATGCAAAAGTCTTTGGTGATGGGTATAATGTTACATTGCAAGCGAATAACATTATGCTAAGCGCTGCTACAGCTACTGGCATGATTGGTGGGTTATTGGATATTGCCGCTCAAGTAGAAAAAGGTAGCGTTAAAGCTAAAGAGCAGACGATAAAATTTAAAACCCGTTTTTATAAACATGAAGTAAAATTTCGACCTGTTAACTCAAAAAAGAATGTTCACGGAAGAGCTGCCAATGCGGAGCTGGCGATTACTAATTACAGCGATGAGTTTATGGAGGCACTGTTTCAAGAAATAGCTTCAAGGCATTTTAATTCGTTCGTGGTCTATTCGGGCTATCACCCATTTGAAAGTTTTCTGGATTATAAAGGTTTTGAATGTGCCGCAGATAAAAAGAGCGCCAAGACACGTGCGGCTAATCATGCGGCATTATCTCGCCTGCTGGTATGGGCTAAGCGGTATGGACTAAAGACGTACCTACATCACTATGTAAGTCATTTTACTCAGGAATTATCTGATCACCTCAAGCTTGGTTTAGATGAATCAGGAGGAAGACTTGCTAGGTTTAGTCATCCAGAGGTTGATCGTTACAATAGCTATATCTATAAGCGTACAAGTGCGACAATACCGGCTCTCGATGGTTATTTCTTTAATTTTGAGTCAACCGGGAATACTACCGATTTCATTATCAATGTCGTTGTTAAAACGCTAAATAAAATGAAGGAAAAGCCACCAGTATATCTGCGTCTATGGGGAATTAGTGACCTTGAAGGAATTAGAAAAATTGTTAATAGCTACAAAGGTGAGATGGGGTTCATACATAAAGGGCATGATACCAATGATGTCTACTATTATCCTGTAGCTGATGATAGAGTTAAGGTATGGAAAAAAGAATTTCCAAAGAATGAGTTTACTTTTAGTTTGGGGCCCTGCCATAACTGTGGCACTAATATTTGTGGAAAATTGTGGACGGATGAAGATTATATATTAAGTTACCTAAAGAGTGCTGAAACAAAGGGCGCAGATTCAATTTCGTTTCAGTCTATGTACGATCTTTTAAGTTACAAGTTACCAGACAATAAGTTCCTGCCTGATACAATGCTTTCGCATTCACGGATGAATATAGGACATATAGAGACTTATGTTGCATATATCAGAAGTGAAAGCGTGGATTTGAAAGCGGTGTATGCTGAGAGCTTTAATACAACCATCAAGAATGGTGCGTTATTACGTAAGACTATTCAGATAACCAGCCGGCAGATTTTGGAGTTACATGCTCAGTTTTTACACGGCTCATCGCAGGATGGGTATCTGTTCCCTGGACGTTTTAGTCACTATCAAGAACCATTTTTCTACTATCCTATGTCATTCTCTAATCGAATAGGTGAAGTCGGTCCAAATATGCGTTGGCGCTCTTGGTTGGTGCGCGATAAGAAGATAAAAGTTGTGCCAAATGATACGCAGGCTGTTATTGACTATGTGAATCCTGCAGTGAAGAGAGTGGTAAAGCGTAATCCCGCAGTTATTATCAAGGAAGTAAAATCACAGCTCAAGCAGACAGAGAAAAATCTTGCAGCTTGTGAAAAGGCTATCGGTAACGAATTAAATCCGATATTTGTTCAGCGTCTTAAAGAGAATATGCTGGCAGGAGAATGGCTATGGCGCGAGATACAGATATCTATAGAGCTATATTCATGTTATTTCGCTAAAACACAACGTGCCTTCTTTAATCATCTACGTAAGGCTCACGCGCTTATGATAGATTGCGTTGAAATGTTTGATGGTAAGTATGAGTTGTTGGAGCGATATTGTAGCACTACTTTCTGCGGATACTTCAAGCCAGATTGGGATGCTGAGCAGATTGCGGCTATTCTAGAAATGGAATCAAAAGAGGTTTCATGGGCAGCAATGCAAGAATATATGAAGTCACATGAGCGTTACAATGAGATTCGGCGCCTCAATCGTGCGTATATCTCTGTTGTTGGCAAGAATGTAGTGCGTAATCGGCGCCTCTTAAAGCAGTCACTAAAGCATGCCGAAAAATCGATGGAGCTCTTGGCTGAAGCAGAGCAGCCACTTTATCGCGATAATGTATCAGCTTGGGCTGAATATGTACGTGCAGAATTAGATTGGCTTATACCGCCGGCAATGGCTTGTGTGAATGATGCTGACATTGCAAATAATGAAGACTTCAGAGCTATGGTCCATGATCAGAATTATCGTTGGGGTGAACATTGCTGGGAAGACTTTATGTCGTTCTATAAGCGCCAGAACTTCTTCCGTGATGAAATATGCGATTGCCGTGCTACCGTAACGAAAACAGGGTTAAAAGTTACGTTACGTGAACATGATATTGACTGGAAACAACGTAAAGAGGTCTGGGACAAGAATCGTGGCACTATGAATCAGACGGGCTTTATGCAGGTTTTTCTTGATCCTGATCGTCTAGGTAAAGATCTTATAAACTATACCGTCTATTTTGAAGGTGAGGCCGGAACCGTCTCTGGCAGACAGCATGGTGCTAAACCGAAGATCATGACAGGGTGTGATACTAACTTTGAGCATACAGACTCCAGCTGGCGTTGTGATTTGACTATTCCATGGAAACAACTTGGTGGTAAACCTAAGCCTGGTGATGAGTGGGGCATGAATATTTTTACAAATCCTGCCGTCCTTAGAAATCAACGTGTTATATGGTCTCAAGGATATGAGTTTGGAAACGATGCTGCGCGTTTGGGTAGCTTGGTGTTTTAGAGCAATGATCAATTGACATATCATTTACTCTAGTAAATGTGGGCGCGCAGTTACTGCGCGCCTTATTTATACTTACATGTTTACTTAATCTGGCAACTTTCTGTTGTGGCGTATGCAAACTTTACGACACAACTAGCATGCTTCTTTTACCATTTACCCTTAACCATTCACACTTTCCCTAGTGCATTACTGTCAGTAATCGTTCGGCATGGCGCTTAAATCTTGAGAGTTGAATCTTGCGTCCTACATAGAATTCATGACCATGTGCTTGATTAAAACAGTCAACACGATAGCTTATTTCTGCTGTTGTACACATTTCATCTAATGTTGCTAGGCGTGTATTGTCTAGCGCATAGAAAAACTTACCTACCATTGGATCTAGGATATAAAACTCTTTATCCCACTCAATAGCGCAAACTACATGTCCTGATAAAGCTGCATAGTAGCTTTTCCATTCTAGTCCGTAGTGTGGAGCAATCTTTTCGGCCATCAAACCTAGTAAATTTGAGACATCGCTACAGAAGCCTTTTCCGATTGCTGGCATATCATTAGGATTAACTTGGGTACAGACTCTAGCGTATGGAACCGAATGTAATACGCCAGCAGCTGACCCAATTAGGGCGGACATGCCACATAAAGCATCAGTAGGATTATCGAATGTATTTTGAATGATTTTATTTAGGTCTTCCAGTACTGTCTCACCTAATAGATCAATCTTATGTTCGTCAGATAATAGGTAGTAGCCATTATCAATGACTCGTTTGAAGTTTGGGAGCATTCCCAGATAAT
>DAOVUR010000267.1 GCA_030632465.1 bacterium
AAAAAAATAGCCCAAGCTTCTCGCAAGGAAACTTGGGCTTATTTGATCTACTCTCCAAAGCCATAGTTTTCAATTACAAAATCTAGATCTTTATCGCCACGACCACTAAGATTAACCAAAACAGTTCCCTGCTTCATCTTCTTAGCTAGCTCAAGTGCATAATGAACTGCATGCGAACTCTCTATTGCAGGAATAAGACCTTCTAGACGGCAGAGTTTAAAGAATGCAACCATACAGTCATCATCACTACATCCACCATAAGTAACACGCTCAGTATCTTTAAGCATACAATGCTCTGGCCCTACACCAGGATAGTCAAGACCACTAGCAATAGAATGCACTGGTGCGGGATCACCATTCTCGTCTTGCAGAAGATAACAGCGGAATGCATGAATGATTCCTGGCTTGCCGTATAACATTGTGGCAGCATGTTCACCAAGCTTAGTACCTTTACCAAGCGGTTCAACGCCATATAGTTCAACAGGGTCATCAAGAAACGCAGAGAAAATACCCATCGCATTACTACCGCCACCAACACATGCGCAAACTGCATCTGGCAATGCACCTGTCATCTCTTGAATCTGTTCACGTGCTTCAATTCCAACAACGCGTTGGAAATCACGAACCAACATTGGGAATGGATGTGGCCCCACAACGGAACCAATACAATAAATTGCGTTATCTATATCCTCCATATAAGCACCAAACGCAGAATCAACAGCCTCTTTCAGTGTCTTTAAGCCATGCGTCACAGGAACAACTTTGGCACCTAGTAATTTCATACGCGAAACATTTGGTGCCTCTTTAGCAATATCAACTTCACCCATATGTATTTCACATTCGAGCCCAAAGTATGCAGCAGCAGTTGCCAAAGCAACCCCATGCTGGCCAGCACCTGTTTCTGCAATCAGCTTCTTCTTACCCATATATTTTGCAAGCAGACCTTCGCCCATACAGTGATTCAATTTATGTGCACCAGTATGATTAAGATCTTCACGCTTAAGATATATCTGCGCGCCACCATTATCATCGGAAAGGCGTTTTGCATGATAGACTGGTGTCGGCCGTCCTTGATAATGCTTACGGATAGAGCGTAACTCTTCAATAAACTTGGCATCATTAGAGATCTTATTATAGGCGGCAATAATCTCAGCAAAAACTGGCTCTAGTGGTGGCGGTAGATATGCTCCACCATAACCAGCAAACTCGCCCTTACTATCCGGATAATGCTTGAAATAATTTTTGTAATCCATCTTACTCCACCTTTCGTTGTTTTATTATATTTCCAGAGATAGAATTCTTACGTTTAAGAATCTTTGCACCTCTGGTAATCTTACATAAACTAACCCCTAACTCTGCCGCAATAGCACGCTGAGTTTTGCCTGCTATTAATTCCTCCATTAACTGCCACCGCTTAGCCAAACCATTCATCTCGGATTTAGTCATAAGCTCATTAAACAATGAACACATATCACCAACATCAGCAACGTCAACAATAACCTGCATCAGCTTCTCAGTCCTAATATCTACGCATTGTTTAGTCATATTTCGTAAGCTACACAAACTCCCTGTTTCTGTCAATAGAAACAGAACGCCAAACCCTATTCGTAACTATATAATCGATAATTACTGATGACAATAACTAGGGCAAAGATAAGTTATTACCATTAAGGCTTTACCGGCACGTATCCAATAGATTCGCCCCATGTTAATATTGTATACGGCACTTTTATTGAACTCACTTTGTCTAGGCTACGCCAATAAGGCTCGCGCTTATATGGGTAATGCCCCATTTCATTTTCATGACCAAGAATCAGTAATCCCGGATTAAGAACATCGACAGTATGCGCGAAATCATACGCCCAACAATTCAATAACAAAATATCAATATATTGACTTTCAGCAACCTTATCGATCCAGACCATATCCGACTTATTATACTGATCACCCGTATGCCCAACACAAACACCATTCGGCAGCGTAACAAAACTAACATTGTTTTTGATGTTACCTCCTTGATGCCCCGCGTAAATCCGAACTGATAATGATAACTCTGATTCAGGCAAATCAATTTCCTGAACCTTTGACCCATCACGTTCTAAATGCCTAATTTTATCATACCAAGACTTCCGGCCCCATAGGGACTCTGGCGCCACCACTATTTTACCAGCTTCTAAAAATCTCTCTGTAACCCAACTATCTGCATGATCACTATGAGCATGACTTACAAAAAGAATATCACACTCATCAATAATATCCTGCATTAGATCATAAGGTATGCCAAAGCCCTTTCTGTAAATATATTCTGCACGCACCAAATCAAACCCTACTGTCACGTCGGCAGACTTCACCACAAAACCCATGTTATACAATTTCCAAACTTTAACCCCATTACTCACCTTGTGGGATTTAAGTTCTCTCACTATAGTCTCTGTATTCTCTTTAAGCATATTCTGTACACAAAGAAACTCCGGTGCTTCTCCAACATGCAAAACCGCATCCAGTAACAGTAACGATTTTTCCCGTACAGTATTGACTTTTTGTCCTGGCAGAACAATCTGAGCCGGCTCCTTAAT
>DAOVUR010000063.1 GCA_030632465.1 bacterium
AAGCTGACGGCGGCGACACTGATCAACCAAAGACTCAACAGCATGAGTACCCATCTCAGTAAAATTCATGCAACATCCAGTAAATGGGTACACACAATCGAGTCTCATATCAGGAGTTTGCGCAATAACTGCTAAGGAAACATCTTCCGGAACCAGAATGCCAGCCTCTCTAAATATTTTCAGCAACACGAAAGCCGTAGAATCAGAATCAGCCACAATCACCGTAGGTGCATCTTCTCCAGTAAGAATAGCCTCAACTAGCTCAGAAGAGGAACTGCCTGACGGCATATCAGATGCCAAGATACCCATTTCACAAGCAGGACGACAAGGCTCAATACCACGACTCTTCATCTCTACAACAAATGCCTCTCGCCTCTCTCGGCTATCAGAATCTGGAGGTTGATTAAACTGATATGCTGCATAAGAAATATTTCTATGCCCATTCGCAAACAGATAATCCAGCAGCGCTTCCGTCGCACCAAAATTATCACATAATATAGCATCAACATTGGCATGTTTCGGCTGATTATCAAGAAGTACGATCGGTAGATTAGTCTTAGAACATTGAAGAATAAAATCCTTCTCAATCGCACCTAATATCACAATGCCATCAGCACCTGCCGCTAAAACTTCCTCAACCGATACATACAGACCTGCTTTGCGCGGAAAGAGAAGCAAGCCAACTTCTAGCGCATCAAGACTACTGCTTATACCAGATAATATATGTCCATTATAACCAGCAAATAATCGCCCACTCTCTGTTCTCGAAATCAAGGCTATGCGGGAAAGACTCTCCTCAAGGTAACTTGGACGACGAGCAACTATTGTACCTTTTTTCTGAACCGGCGTTACTATCCCCTGAGTCGTAAGGAGACGCATTGCATTGGTAATAGATCGCAACCCCACCCCTAAGGTGTCGGATAGTTCTCTATGTTTCGGCAATAAATCCCCCTGCTTATAATCCCTAGCGATCAACTGACGAATACGGGCAGCCACCTGCATATGAACAGGGCCTTTGTTTGGTTTTATAACTAGTTTCATAACTAGTATAACTACATGATAAATCACACTATGTCAACATGAATCATCATTATACTCGTACCATTCGTACCACAAAACATATCTAAAGTGCGCAATGCCACCCGCACTCATAGCGCACCGTTTTCACACACTTGGCATTTCGGCTCCGCTCAATGACCTGCGCACCGCTTTTAACCATAGACCGTGGACCTTTTTTCTATTTCAACTGCCACGTCAATGGCCATACACCTCTTGCCTCAATCTTACCAAACAGTAGATCCGCCGCCGCACGCTGACATTCCGGCACCTGCCCCCAGGTAACAATCAATGTTTTCGCCTCAGGAACACAAACAGTTTCGTAAGGAGCCGTTGCCACAACAATAACCGGCACACCCTTACCTATCAACTGCCTTGAAAGCTCAGAATTCCCTGCACGCGAACGCCAATAGAAATTATTAATTACAATAACGTCATACTCATCCATCACCTTAACAATATCAGCCAACTCATCAGCATTAAGATCCATACTCGTCTCCACATATTTAATATTGCGGGAATATTTCTCCATGTTAAGCGAAAGCATACCAGGGTGATAATAACAATCCCACCCCTTCCCCTGCCACTCTTTATAAGTCGGCTCTATTACCAAGACCTTCTGCTCCGGTTTCAACGGCAATAAATCTTCGTTATCACGTATCTTCATAATAGAGTTACTACAGACCGTCTTAATAGGCTCTACAACTGCCTTATCCTTAATAACATCACGTGCTTCTGCCGGATCAAAATACTCATCAAAAAGGCCTTGGTCCTTCTTCATATTTAAGATGCGCGTAATTTTCTCGTCTAAAGATGCTTCGGTAATCTTGCCTTCCTCAACATAACGCTTAATGCTCTCAAACACACCCAACTCAAGATCAGGATGACACTTAGCAAGCACAAGGTCAGCACCCATTGCTATAGACGCAGCACAAGCATCACCAAGTGAACCAAACCGCTCCAACACACCGCGCATCCCCATAGCATCAGTAGTTATCACACCATTAAATCCAAGCGACTCTCTAACAAAGTTATAAATACTACGAGAAACCGTTGCAGGATCTTCATCGCCAAAACATGGACAAACCTGATGCGATATCATAATTGCCGGCAACCCCTGAGAAACTAACGCTCGATACGGAATCAGATCTAATGCCTCATACTCTTCAAGACTACGCATATCAACATCAAAATCATAATGTAGATCTACATCGCTATCACCACGCCCAGGGAAATGCTTAGCCGTTGGATAAACCCCTGCCGCCATAAATCCCTTCATACATGCTGCTGCATATTGCGTAACCAGCTCCGGATCATCAGAAAATGCACGCGTACATATCTCAGGATTAAGAGGATTAATATTAACATCCACCACTGGCGAATGCACCATAGTTACACCAATGGAACGAAGCTGTAACCCAACAGACTTATACACCTCATACGCTAATTTAGGATCACCAGCCGCCGTAACACCCATAGCAGAAGGCGCCAAACTCACACCGCCACGCGCATAATCACAAGAGAAATCTCCCTCTTGATCAATAGCAATATGTAAAGGAATCCCTAAATCTCGATTCTTTGCTAACAGCTGTAACTGATGAATAACCTCCGCATACTGCTCTGGATCAGCATGATAAGCCAAAGTCTGTAACTCAGATGCATTCTTGGCAAGTCTCTGATCATAAGGAATCGCCTTATCAATATGTGGCGTAATACGCAATCCGCCACACTGAAACTCTTCAATCTTCGTATATATATCATCGCGAATTCTATTACCAATAAACTCATAAGTGATAACCTGCCCAATCTTCTGGTCCAGTGACATCTTCTCAATAATCTCTTTAATCTTCATAATCACCCTTTGATATTTAACAATATATACTTCCTATTTATTTAACTAACACCCACTAATACGCAAGAACTAGAATCTACCTTGAAACCATCTATCGGCAAGAAAATAGTGTTTATAGCACACCGCCTTTTCAGTTTTAACTTTGCTCCGTTCCCCACGGAAGTGGTGCTGCAACTCCACGATGATGACGATACCCAGGCTCATGACTACGCCAACGTTCATCAACTTTCCACTCAAGAGAAAAATATGGATCATCAGTCAACTCCACATGTTTTTTAAGTATAGCACGATGTTCATCTAATACATCCTCAAAATCAGGACTATCCACAAGATTAACCAGCTCACCAGGATCAGTCACAAGATCATACAACTCTTCACCATTCCCCTCTAGATAATGCATATACTTGTACCCAGCAGTACGAACCATCCGGCCAGGCTCAATAGTAAAACCCCACTCCGTGTACCATTCGCTAACAATATAAGAATGCGGAAAGCCTGTTTCTCTATCTTCTAACCACGGCATCAAAGAGCAACCCTCACCCTTCTGCCCAAACTCCAATCCAGTATAGTCACAAAGCGTAGGAAGCAGATCAACAAGAGAAACAAAACCTTCAACAGAACGATCAGCTCCTTCAATACCCGGCCCAGAAAAAATAAGTGGCACCTTAGTAGTCTCATCATAAAAACTAGTATGCTTAGTCCCCATCCATCTCCCACACATAGAATCACCATGATCAGCCATAAGCACAATCAAAGTATTATCAGCATCGCCTCGCTCCTCTAACACCTGCATAATCTTACCTACCTCAGCATCAACTCTAGATA
Source organism: bacterium (assembly GCA_030632465.1). GTDB lineage: Bacteria > Verrucomicrobiota > Kiritimatiellia > UBA8416 > CAMZLY01 > CAMZLY01. The sequence continues at coordinate 3,734 of DAOVUR010000063.1, forward strand.
TATAATGATGGTACGCACAGAGATAGTGACGAATTTTATCCTCATCCCACTCGCCCATCTGAGCTTGGCGATTATGCGCACAGCAAATATACTGTACCGGCAACGGCAACTTTTCAAACTCACCTTGAGCACGATATAGATTATCTGGCAACGGCGGCAGATCACAATCTGGACTTATCAACTCATTATCACCCTCAAAAGAACCAATCCAATTACAAATATCATGCGGATTATTAAGATCTGCAACAGCAAAGAAAGGGGCCGATTCCGCATAAGAACCTAAAAAATCAACTACCTGCTCCCTCGTATTGCGATCAAACTGCGTATCATAATCTACTGGCCACGCAGGAGTCGCATCATCTACCTGCTTCTTTTCCATCTCAAACAGCTCAAAACCGTGTAACGTCCCAGCATCATGCCTTTTTCCAAAATGAACCGTCTTATACCCCGCCTCAGAAAAAATAGAGCCAACAGTCTCAACCGACTCACTTACCTCCGGAACAATATCTAAACGACCATTAGACAACACCTCAGTCTGATGAGGGTATAGACCAGTCCAGAATGACGCACGTGAAGGCTGGCACAACGGGCAGTTTGTATAAGCAGCCTCAAATCTAACACCACTCTTAGCAATTCTATCAATATTAGGGGCATTACCATACGAATTACCCCATGCAGACAACGCCTGAGCTGATAACTGATCACAAATAATCATAAGAATATTCTTCTGCATTACAAAAAACCTTCCGCTCTCTAAGCCTGTTTGACAAACTCCATATAACTCAATTGCAACAACAAGACTACTCCTGCTACCCAAACTAGGTCGAATAAAATTATAATTTTTATTGTTTTTTCCATAGACAGCCAAACCCGACTCTGCTATAACGATTTTATTGAATTACAGAATTCATGGTGTTTTTTGTCCATTGTGATGAAAAATGCGTAAGTAGTGAACACGTAAATTAAAATATAATTTCGTGTTTTTAATGGTCACTAACTAGGGAAACATTTTTCCAAGTTAACATAGTGACTTAATAGAAGTAAGGAGAAGTAGTATGAGCACGGGTACAGTAAAATGGTTCAGTTCGGATAAAGGTTACGGTTTCATCACTCCAGACGACGGGGGCAAAGATTTGTTCGTGCACCATTCAGAAATCAAGACATCTGGCTATGCAACACTTGACGAAGGCCAGAAGGTAGATTACGAAGTAGGCGAAGGACAAAAAGGACCTTGCGCTAAAAATGTAATCCCTAATTAAATTGCACTTTAATTTAATTGAATTACTAAAAAGCATCAACCTCACGGTTGGTGCTTTTTTTTGTTAATAGCGCACCGTTAAACCAGTCTACGGTTCACGGTCTACAGTCCTCAGTAAGAGTGATCATTGGTAGCCCGACTACAATGTTAGCAAGTTCAATGCTCATCGCCTAGCTGGGGCGCAGTAAGAGACGCATGAAGCCTGATTGGCGGATTTTGTTTTACCCCTTACCCTTAACAGTTCACCATTTTTATAGCGCACAGTTTTATTCGTTGGGTTCCTCATTCGTTGCTAATATGATTTTTCAGAGCGCACTGTTCCACCCTTAACACCTAACACCTAACACTTAATACTTCCCCAGTTTTTCCTTTAACATCATATCATCATCATGTACGATGTTGACTTCATGAAACATATAAAACATATATCTATTTTAATACTAATGATTGCCTTAATCATTATACAAGCTGCATGTACATCAATAAGAAAACTAGATCAACAGATAAAAGCAAACACCATTACCGCAGCAGAAGAAGACTCAGAACTACCAGGTAACACAATCAGTAACGCGCTCATAAAAATAGAAGCAACCGAAGATGCCAATGCCAACATCCTAGAGCTGGATCTCAACCAAGCACTAGCACTGGCAACCATCCATAGCCGCGAACTCCAAACCAAAAGAGACAACCTATACAAAAGCGGCCTCTCACTACTCGGAACAAAACGAGATTTCTCCATCGAACTAACCGGCACACTGGACTATATCTTTAACAGCAGCATCGATAACGAAGACTCAAACAACGGTAGCCTCAGATTTAATGCGTCACGCATCCTACCAACAGGCGGAACAGTCGCACTATCCGGCAACTCAAACATAGACTCACTATCATTCACCAATAGATCATCAACAACCTACGACAACTACCTCGGACTCCGCATCGACCAGCCACTCCTAGCAGGTGCCGGCTATAACGCAAGTCACGAAAGCCTGATCCAGGCAAAACGCGACATGACATACTCACTTCGCGAATTTGCACTCGATCGCCAAGAATTTTCAGTCAGAATCATGTCAAGATTCTACGATCTCCTAATCCAAAAAGCCGTTCTAGAAAACACCAGCGCCAACGTAAAACAATCAACACAACTACGCGAACGCTCAGAAGCCATGTTCCGAGTACAGCGCGCGCCATCCATAGACGTACTACGCGCAAAACAACAAGAACTATCCTCAATCAACCAACTCTCCAAGACGGAGGCAGAATTTGATATTCAGCTAAGACGCTTCCTACTAGAACTCGGCATGCCTATCGAGCAAGAAGCCATCATAACAGGAGAAATACCAGAAGTGACAAACATCGCCCAAGATGAAGCCACATATCTAACAAGTGCAAAACAACGCCGACTAGATCTACAAACCGCAACAGACAAAGTAGAAGACTCACAGCGACGCATCAAACAAGCACGCAACCTTCTACGCCCAAAACTTAACCTCTACGGCGAAGTCGGCATGACCGCCGAAGAAACCGAATCACTAAGTGACCAAGAACTAAAAGATAACTACGGCGCCGGCATAACACTTGAAATCCCCTTCGATCTCCGTGACGAACGTGATGCCCTCAAAAAAGCATCCCTAGATCTAGACGCTGACGTAAGAACACTAGCGAGCAAAACAGATGAAGTCAGCCTAGAAGTCATGGATAACTTCACCACACTAAAATTCCTCAGGGAATCAGTTAAGATCGAAAAGATGAATATCGATATCGCCATCAAGCGTGCCAAAAATGCCATGTTCCTCTTCAAAAATGGCGACCTCCTAAATAGAGATGTCGTAGAAGCAGAAAACGAACTGCTAGATGCCCGTAACGCCTACGTCCGTGTCTTAGCACAATATGAAATACAACGCATAGAACTGCTACGCAACTCCGGCACACTAGATATTGCAGCAGATGGAAACTTTTTAATAATAGAAGACAACTGATAACTGATCAAAAAGGAGCGGAGATTTTCCGACCATAAAATGAAATATTACATATCACTATTTTGCATACTACTGCTCTGCTCCTGTTCCAGTAAGCAGGAAGAGAAAACCAAATCCGGTATTCCTACTGCTAAAGCAAAAAAAGGCACACTCGATATCATTGTCAATGTCTCAGGAGAAATACAGTCCGCAGACTCCACTACCATCATCCCCAAGCTTAAGTCTTCCGGTACAATCGAGTTTATAGTCGAAGAAGGAGAAAAAGTAACAAACAACCAAGTAGTTGCCCGCTTCAGCAGTGAAGATATAGAGAACCGTATTCTAGAGCTAGAAACACGCATAGCAGACCAAAAAAGCAAGCTCGCTGCGCTCAAGACCGACGTCATCATACAAAAGCTAGATAACAACAAAAACTTAAAAACATCAGAACAGGCTGTAAATAGCGCAAAACTTGAACTTAGAAAACTTGAAGAAGGTGATGCACCACTCGAGGAACGTAATGCAGAACTCAAAATCAAAACCAGCGAACGCGAACGCGATATGCTCAAGCGTCGCACTACCGACATGCAAAAGCTTCTTGAAGATGGCTTTGTCACAGAGGACCAGGTAGAAGAAGAAGATATCGCATACGACAAATCAGTAGTCGCCGCCGACACCGCAAAGGAAGAGCTGGTAATATTCAGCAAATACTCACTACCACTCCGCGAAACAAAAGCAAAAAACAACCTAGCAGAAGCAGAAACGGAATTAGAAAAAATCCAACAAAGCAACTCAGCCAGACTACAGCAAAAAGAACAGTCCGTAAGCTCAGCTGAACATGCACTAGATAAACTGCTGCAACAGCTAAAAGATAAAAAAGAACAACTAATAGCCTGTATTGTTATATCTCCAGCAGACGGCATAGTCACATACGCCGACCCCAACCGTCCATGGCGCCGTAATGAAGTATCAATAGGCGCAAAGATATCACCCGGACAATCACTAATGACAATCCCTGATATGACCGCCATGCATGCCAAAGTAGATGTGCCAGAATCTGACATAAGAAAAGTCAAACTAGATCAGAAAGTTACAGTTATAGTAGAGGCAACAGGTGGAAAATCATTTACTGGCAAAATAACAAAAATTGCCGAAGTCGCAAAAGCTGGCGGCTGGTGGGGCTCAGATATAAAAGAGTTTAGCGTTGAGATATCTATCGATAGCGCAAAAGGACTCAAGCCCGGCTACTCATGCAGAGCAGATATTCTGATTAAACATCTAGAGAAAGTTATCTACATCCCTATCCAAGCCGTATTCAAAGATAAAGATGGAACATTTGTATATATAAAGAAAGGTAGCAAACATAAACGTAGAGACGTGAAAACCGGGCAATCATCCCTAACCATGGTCCATATCCGTGAAGGTATAAAAACTGGCGACACCGTTCTACTCGCACCACCCGACCAGGAATAGAAAAGAAATAAAGATGATTCGCTTTGAAAAAGTAACAAAAACTTATCCGACCGGCGATGGACTCACCGTCCTTCACGAAGTTGATCTATGGATACGCCCACAAGAATATGTCGGCATCCTCGGACCATCAGGGTCTGGAAAATCCACGCTACTACACATGATGGGTCTACTAGACAAACCAACCAGTGGCACCGTCTTCCTCAAAGACAAAGACATTAGCACCTTGCCTGACGACGAACTATCACTCTTACGCGGAAGATCAATCGGATTTGTATTTCAATCATTCTACCTCATATCACAGCTATCTATCCTAGAGAATGTCGAGCTACCTCTCTTCTACCAAAAAGTCCCACATCAAGAACGACGCGAACGCGCATATGCAGTACTAAAAGATGTCGGACTAGAACATAGAACCTCGCATCTACCAACCCAACTCTCCGGCGGCGAATGCCAACGAGCAGCAATTGCACGTGCACTCGTCACTAACCCAGATCTACTCTTAGCCGATGAACCAACAGGTAACCTCGA
>DAOVUR010000096.1 GCA_030632465.1 bacterium
AGTTTAAGATGCGCATAAGCGGAATTGGTGGGGTCATACTTGCAGTAGTAACAATAGCAACAGTAACAGTAGGTGCTACTGAACAGAAAGAGCTCAACAAACTACTACTTGATAAAGGCGTAATTACCGAACAGGAATACAACGATCTCGCCACCCCTATAAAAAACTCAACCACAACCACCATGAAGATTGGTGGGCGTATTATGATTGATGCCGCATTCTACAACAGCGATGATGCCTCGTTCAATAACGGCACAGAAATAAGACGTGCACGAATCTTTATCTCTGGTGATGTTGGAGAAAAATGGTTCTATAAATCTCAATACGATTTTATGTATCCTGGACGCGAAGGTGTACGCGATATGTACTTGGGCTATAAGTTTAGTGAAAACACAAAGCTACGAATAGGTAACTTTGCAACATATGGTAGTCTAGAAGATACAACTAGTTCAAAATACATTACATTCATGGAACGTTCCATACCAATACTAGCCTTTCAGCCTGCTGTTCGACGTATGGGATTAGGCGTAGACTCGCACGGTAAACACTGGTATGCCGGAATTGGGGCATTTGGCCGACAGATAGATATTGATGACGATGATAACAGAAGCATAGGCGGTAGTACTCGCCTAGCAATAGCCCCTATTCACTCTGAAGGACGCTTATTTCATGCAGGCATCTCTGGTAGCTGGCGACAACCAGACAATAACGTTCTCCAGTTTTCTGCACGGCCAGAATCACACATCAGTGATATCAAAGTGCTTGATACACTTGCTATCAGCAATGTAAACACAAGAGTATCATACGGAATCGAATTTGCTGGCACATACGGCCCACTCTCAGCTCAAGCCGAATATCTGGCTGTATCAATTGAAAGAGACGGTTATCAGAATGAGGATTTTGAAGGATTCTACGTACAAGGCAGCTGGTTCATCACCGGTGAATCAAAACCATACTACACCCAATATGGAACCTTTGGTCGCATCAAACCAAACAAGTGCGTTGGTGATGGCGGCATAGGTGCTTGGGAGCTTGCACTACGCTATAGCGATCTAGACACCTCGGGTGGCGTATATAGTGGGAAAGGCGATAACATCACCGCGGGACTAAACTGGTACACTACTCCAAATATACGATTCATGCTCAACTACATAAACTCAAGTACCTCAACAGATAGTGGAGATATCGATATACATATTGCTCAAATGCGCGCTCAGATAGATTTCTAAACATAAAAAGGGAGTACAATGAAACTATTAAAATATTTTATAACACTACTTCTCTTAACAGTAAACGTATATAGCAAAACATCGCCTACCACCAGTGCACGGCGGCTCGTAATCGCAGCAGAGCATTATCCCCCATTTGAATATTTAGAAAATGAACAGCCAACCGGCATTGAGGTTGAGATCATAGATCGCATTATGACCAAACTAAATGTACCTATTGAATTCTGTTTTTGTCCTTTTGCAAGGATCAAGCTGCTTATGGAACAAGGGAAAATTGACGCTGCAACTAGCATATCACACAACAAAGGACGCGAGGCCTATCTATACTTTAGCGATAACCAGAAAGCTTTCTCCCAGACAGGTCAAATCCCTCAAGAGAGCATATGGGTCTCCGAATACCTGTTTTTTATTAACAGACGCTTCTCCGATTCCCTAAAGTTTGATTCATACGACCAGATGATAAAGGATAAGTATCGTGTCGGAATAATAAGAGATTACAGCTATAACAAAGAGTTCCTAGATGCGAAACTAGATAAATACATCTATGCCGATCAACCGCAAGCACTACGTGCTCTTACTGAAGGCGTTATAGACGTCTTTCCTATTGACCGAACAATAGGACTTTGGCTATTAAAGGAATATAACCTAGAGAAGCAGATAACATTTCTTTCAAAACCGCTCTTTCGCAAGCCTTACAACTTAATATTTACAAAAAAATCAGACTACCCTGATCTGAAAGAGATCATGCTGAATTTTAATGAGGAAGTGAAAAAGATGCATGCGTCAGGCGAGATTGCGGTGATAACTCGTAAATATATACCGACAGTAGCGCCTCAGAAAAAAATGCGCCCACTCATCTTTGTCTGCGAAGACTGGAAACCTTTTGAATATATAGAAAACAAAGAGGTGAAAGGTCTTGATGCGGAGGTAGTAGATATAATAATGAAAAGACTCGCCATTCCTTATGAGATCAAAATCTATCCATGGAGTAGAGCGTGGATGATGGCACAAAAAGGTAAAGCTGATGCAGTGCTCTCAATCTCCTATAAACCATCTCGTGAACCAACACTCTACTACACACAAGAACAACGAGAATTTTGTGAAACAGGAAATGTACCAACCGACTACTTATGGAAGTCAGAATATGTTTTCTTTATTAAAAAGAATAATCTAGATAAGATAAAATTCGAGTCATACCACCAGATTGTTAATGCAGAATATAAAGTCGGTAAAAACAAAGACTACTCCTACAACCCAAAATTCTGCTCTGTCAACTTCAACAGCAAACACTACAACAGCACTAAAGATGGACTACTTGCACTCGCCGCTGGCGATATAGACCTCTATCCCATGGACAAAAATGTTGGCTTAGCAACCTTAAGAACACTCGGTTTAGCAGAAAGCATCACATACCTCCCAGAAGTTCTTTTTAGTAAACCATATCTGGCCGCATTCTGCCGAAAGTCTGACTACCCTGCTCTAGAAGATGTAATGAAAGCATTCTATCACGAATTACACCTCATGCGTAAAAGTGGCGAATATAAGAAAATATATACAAAACATATGAAATAAATATAGCGAACAAGAATGATAAAAAAAGAAAAACTCTCTATTCAAAAGCAGCTGATGATCTGGTTATCAGTTTTTCTTCTATCCAGCAGTACCATTCTCGTTATCATCAATATTAGAAGCTCAGCAGCAACACTAAAAAAGCAGATGCACCTAAAGGCAAGTCTCGTCTGCCAAAAACTTGCTGTAGTCTTATCTAACAGTATTTGGAATATTGATGACAAGGAAATATCTGACTACTTTAAAGAGTATCCATGGGAACTGTCTGATATCGCAACAGTCAGAGTTCTCACTGAATTTAATACTCCCATATACGACATGACATACAAAAGCTCTGCCGATACACTTAAATGTCGATATCCTGTTCACCACAACGGTACCCTCGTTGGTTTTATTGAAGTCACTATGAGTCAGGAACTACTTACTTCAACGCAAAGATCAATTATGAGATCATGGAGCATCTCCATGCTACTGGCAACCTTCATCACGCTACTAATAATATATATGGTCACAAAAACACTAATAACCAGACCAGTCAAGGTTCTAACTGAGGGGTTACGACAAATAGAGGCTGGCAACTATGAATACCGATTTCCCTTAGTGAAAAACAGCTATGAAGCGCTATTAATTTATAACACCGTTGACAAAATGAGTATTGAGATTGGTAACAGGAAAAAAGAGCTAGAGCATGAAAATAACATAAGGAAAGCAGCAGAGGTCAAACTAAAACTATTCACAACTGACCTTGAAACTCAAGTCCAAGAACGAACACGGTCACTACAAAAAGCATACAAAGACCTACAAGAGGAAGTCAAAGAACGCCAACTACTACAAAACGAAGTCCTTTCCATCAGTGACAAAGAACGGCAACGTATAGGCAGCGACCTACATGACAGCCTTGGCCAACAACTTACAGCAGTTTCATTACGACTAGCCATTCTAACCAAAAGACTACTCAAGCGCAATATGCCAGAAGTGACTGCTGCCCGTGAGCTACAAGAAGAGATGAAAGGGGTAACAAAAGAAGCACGAAGTATCTCCCACGGACTTAGCCCTCTTCGCCTTCATGATGACGGCTTAATTGCAACCCTGCATAGTCTTGCTGTAGATACTGGCGATATCCATGGAATAGCCTGCAAATTCACCTGTGATGATAATGTATATGTCACCAACCAAGCAATTGCCATACATCTATACAGAATCACGCAAGAAGCAATAACTAATGCACAAAAACATGGTAAAGCTAATATCATAACTATAACTATGAATAAACATCCCAACTACAACACAATGGGAGAAATTCACATCGAAGATAATGGATGCGGTATTACCGAGAGCCATCGTTCGTCAGATGGTATAGGATTACGCAGTATGAACTTCCGTGCTGAAGCAATCGGTGGTGCCATCAATATAGAAGAAAACAACAAAATAGGTGGCACAACTATACACGTCACATACGACAACAGTATCAAAAAAGATAATCTAAACTAAACATTAAGTCCATTAGTCAGATTAAAGACTGCCATTAAGATGGCAACAGCAACAAAGCCCACCAATAAAGCTACAACAACAATTAGAATTGGCTCTAAAGCGGTTGTTAAAATTATCACGTTGCGATCCAGCTCATTTTCATAACGCTGTGCAATATGAGTCAAGGCAGTACTCATATCCCCCGTCTGCTCACCGATCGAAAGCATATCCGTTAACATGACAGGAAACACCTCGCCAGCAGCAAAAGGGGCAGATATTGTAGTTCCGTCTGTAACCCGCTCTCTCGCATTATGAATTTCTCCACCAACCACAACATTACCAACAGTACGCTCAACAATCCCTAGTGCATTCAGCACAGGCACACCATTCTCCAGCAATGTCCCCAATGTACGCGCAAAGTTTGCGTATACTCCAGAAGCAATAACACCCTTAATCAACGGCATCTTCAATAAAGTCCCATGCCACCATCGCTTCCCTTTAGGAGTCTTAACAAAGTTCCCTATAAGAACTGAAGCTACAACCATAAGAATTATTATCAACAGACCATAATCAACGGTACCTTTACTGATTGCTATTAATATCCTAGTAGACAAAGGTAATGTCTCACCAAGCTCCTCAAATACCATCTGAAATTTAGGCACTACAAAAATCATTGAGAAAACTAAAGTTAGTCCACCCATCACCATCACAATAAGCGGATACACAAGCGCCATAATGACCTTCTCTTTTACCGCCTGAATACGCTCAAAATGCAGAACCAATCTATTAAGAACCACCGCCAATGCACCACTAGCCTCACCAGCATTTATCATACTGACATATAACGTGCTAAATGTATTCGGATGTTTTTCTAAAGCTTCAGACAGACTAGATCCACTCATAATCTCATCCCGAAGAGATGCAATAATAGCATCCTTACCAGAACCATCCTGACGGTTAGCCAAACAGTTAAGAGCATTTCCTAGGTTCATTCCGGACGCAAGTAGATCGCTAAGTTCTGTCGTAAAAATCAATACCTCACGTGTACTGATCTTATTAGTACGCCGCCATGTAAAACTCTTGCCTTTCGCACTTCCGTCATCAGCATCACTACTGGCAGTAACAGTAACAGGTATTTGACCTTTACTCTCTATATCAGCCAGTGCAGCTCGCTTAGTGGTTGCCTCAACGGTACCCTGAATTTTCTCACCAGAACGTGTTCGTGCTGTATAGTTATATGTTGGCATCTATAAATCTCTATTTAGCATCCATTCAGATGCAGCATTAAAACTCTCTAGGCATTTTCTTCAGTAACCCGTAAAATCTCTTCTATTGTTGTAACCTTACTGATCACCTTATCCCAGCCATCATCGCGTAAGGTCAACATACCCTCGTTGATTGACTGCTGCTTGATTTCATTAGAAGAACTTCTACTAATAACCATTGACTCAATCTCTTCAGATACAGCAAGCAACTCAAAAATACCACCACGCCCTTTAAAGCCAGTCTTTCTACATTCACGACAGCCATTAGCAGCATACACATTCCCCTGCTCCAGTCTTTGAACAGGAAACTCTAAACTTTCCAAATAACGTACATCCGTCTCCACTGGCTGACGACAGTGCGGGCATAACAACCGCACAAGACGCTGCGCAATAACAGCCTCAACCGCTGAAGCAACTAGAAAAGGTTCAACCCCCATGTCCAAAAGACGCGTAAAGGCACCAGCAGCATCATTAGTATGCAAGGTACTAAATACTAAATGCCCAGTAAGAGATGCTTGAATAGCAATCTCAGCGGTCTCTTGGTCACGAATTTCACCCACCATAATCACATCAGGATCTTGACGCAAAAAGGCCCGCAATGATCTAGCAAAAGTTAACCCAATATCTGGTCTTACTAATACTTGATTCACACCAGCAATTTCATACTCAATCGGCTCTTCAACAGTCAAGATACGCCTATCAACATTATTGATCTCTGACAAAAATGCATAAAGCGAAGTTGACTTACCAGAACCAGTAGGCCCCGTCACCAAAACAATGCCATTAGGACGATGTACAACCTCCTTGATAATATCACTATCACGATCACTTAAACCGAGCGCCTGTAATCTAATAAACTGACCTTTACGTTGCAACAGACGTAGGCTTATACTTTCCCCATAAACTGTAGGCATCGTTGAGACACGAATATCAATATCAGTTCCCTGAACCCGCAATCCAATGCGCCCATCCATCGGAAGACGCTTTTCGGCAATATCCAAGTTAGCCATAACCTTAATACGAGATGTAATAGCAGACTGAAAACGAACCAACTCTTTTGGTACTGGAGTTTCATGCAACACACCATCAATGCGATAACGAATACGTAATGAATCTTCCATAGGTTCAAGATGAATATCTGTCGCTTCCTGCTGTACAGCTTCCCAAATAATCTGGTTCACAAATTTAACAACCGAGGCCTCTTGGTTCAACTTGCTAATATCCATCTTACTTAGCGCATCATCATTCCCAAGCTCAAAGCGATCATCCTGAATCATCCTATCAACAGTTTCTGCACCAACCCCATAAAAGCCTTTAGATGCTTGAGAAATCTCCTCGGAAGTACTTAAGGCAAGTTTGACCCGCATTCCTGTAGCCAGTCGTATAGCGTCTACTAAATCTGCATCAAAGGGATCACTAGTAGCAATCAAGAGTGCGCCATTTACAATTTCTAGCGGAACAACTTTATATTGGAACACAGCCTTTGTCGGTAAAAGTGCCAAAATATCCGACTCGATATCCTTGGCATTAAGCGACACAAAAGAAACCCCAATAACAGGAGC
>DAOVUR010000189.1 GCA_030632465.1 bacterium
ATGTTAGTTATTTTTTATTTATAGATTCTCAAGATCGTCAGGATTTATCTTTTTATCCTGTATATCCTGGTTATCCATGTTAGTTATGTTTTCTGACCTCTGTCTTTTAGAACTTTACTATGATGTCCGCTTGAATTGTATCTACGGCTGCATCTTTAACTTCGTTATCAGCTAGTAGTGCTGTTAAGCCTAGTGTGCAGTTTTTCAGTATTTCGTATTTAGCTTTAATCTTATGACCTTTAGAGCCGGTGCCGCCGCCACCGAAATCGCCATCTGTTAAAACAGCAAGTACAGCATCTTGTCCGAGATCGCGGTAGTTGTAGTCTAGCCCAAGTTTTTTGTCGAAGAACGAAGCTTTTACGCCTGCGCGCCATCCGTCATCGTCAGGTGTGGTTGCTGCGATATTGACAATATATTCACCATATATTTTTACTGGTACGGGGCCGCGTTTGATATCTAGGCTTATGAAGGCGTCTATTTGTTCGTAGTCATTTACCCAGTATTCGGTAACTACACCGTCGGCATCGGTTTCTTCACGCGTGCTATTGCCTTTGCCTAGGTATTTTCCAGCATCACTTTTTACAACTTCGGTATCTTGTATGTTTTGGTAGAAAAAGCCTGCAACACCACCATTGAGCTTTATACCGTCTGTGATCTTCAAGTTGCCATCAATTTGACCGGCAGTCATGCCTACATCTGTCTGAGCATCAGATCCGGTTGCGTTATCTTTCATGATATAATACCCAAATTGAGCATTGAAACTACCGGCACTATATTGGGCATTAACACCTTCGGGATTAACATCGCTATCCCATACAAGATCAGAAACACCTTTCCATGGTTTCTTGATCTTACCGATAACAAAATGTAGTTCATCGAGTTCAGTAGGTGTGTATCCGAAATAACCCAAGTCCATCCAGACTCTGCGTTTGCCTGAAAAGTCATCTAGCGATTGGTTGGAGGAGGTTGGGCTTTCATCAGAACCGCTGGCGAGTCTGAATCCCCAGTCCATCTGATCGTTCACGTCGCCATAGATACCGATGCGGACACGTTCGCGGAAGCGCGATTTACTATTGTTGCCATCTACTTCGACATCTTCGAAACGGGCACGGATATCGCCTTTGATTTTCATGCGTGTAACCCAGTCAGGGATTTTTACTTCTATGACTTCAGCTGTTTTTGTGGGTTCTGCTGTTTCTGCGGCAATCAGATTGCCGGCCATAAGAGTTATTGCGGATATTGCTACTAATGTTGTTTGTGTTAACTGTTTCATTCGTTTCCTTTGTTGCTGATTTATAATCTGTTCACTTGTTAACTGCGGATATAGTCGCAAAGCGGTGTTAAGGCTGAATGAGGGAATTGTTAGATTTGTGTTAGGGGGAACTTGAACGCTGAAGTATGAACGATGAACGATGAAATGAAAAGATTAGAGCAACGAATGAGGAACACAACGAATCTGTTCTACGGTTGCGGTGCGCTATGAAGAGATTTGCCGCGAATGCACGAATTAACACGAATCTATGCGCTATGGAAAATATTTGACATGGATTTACAGGATGGACCATCCTTCGCGAAAGGCTACGGATGGCGCAGCAGGATTTAAGGCATGGCGGCGGTGATGGCGTTTATTTGCTTGTCTCGCAGGCAGGCTCGACAATCAAATGCACGCCATGCAGGCATTCTGTGGTGCGCTATAAATAAAGTGTTAAGGGCTTTAAGGCTGGTAATTTTTCTGCTTCGATATACACTGGCTTCGCTATTGAACTACTTATGAAGAATCAGGCAGAAAAAGGTGATACATGAATATACGAAGACGAACATGGGAAGTAGTAGAAGCATCTAAGTCTGGAGATAAGGTTAGTTTTGTTTTTGATATTGTGATTCTTTTGCTTATTTTCCTAAATGTTATAGCAGTTATATTTGGTTCTATGCAGTCTGTTCAGGAACGTTGGGGAGTATTCTTAAATATATTCGAGACGGTATCTGTAGTTATTTTTACCATTGAGTATATTATTCGGCTATGGGCGTGCATAGTTGACCCTAGATTTAGTGGGCCTGTGCGCGGGAGGCTTCGGCTGGCCTTTAGGGCAATGTCTATTATTGATCTTCTTTCTATTACGCCATTTTACCTTCCGTTTATAGGAGTGGATTTGAGATCTCTCCGTGTTCTTAGGCTTTTGAGGATTCTTCGTGTTGCAAAGGTTACTCGCTATTACTCATCGTTAGACCTTATTAAGCATGTATTTCAATCAAAAAAAGAGGAATTGTTGCTTACAACTGTTCTTATGGGGTTACTTCTAGTTGTGTCTTCTAGTCTTCTTTTTTACTGTGAACATCCAGCTCAGCCTGATGCTTTTTCAAGTATTCCTGCAACTATGTGGTGGTCAGTCATAACTCTTACCACTGTAGGGTATGGTGATATGTATCCAGTAACAGTATTAGGCAAGGTATGCGCAAGTGTTATTGCAATACTTGGGATTGGTATGTTTGCACTTCCTACAGGGATTATAGGTGCTGGGTTTGTAGAAGCCGTCCAGCATAAAAGGGAGAAACAAGTATGTCCGCATTGCCAGAAAAAATTATTTTAATAGTGGGGGTGGTTTGCGGTTATCTTCTAGATAGGCCAAATGAATGGGCAAAGGTTAGTAGTCCGATAAAGAGGAAGCCGGCGGTATAGATGGCTATGAAAAAGCTTGATAGGAAATGGCCGGTGCTGATGAATATTGATAGTGAATAAGCGCAGTAGAGACCAAGTGCAACTTCGATGATTGAGACAAGTGGTAGTTTTACTTTATAGTTTTTGATTTCTGTTTCGCCACTTTTAGGAGTTCTTACAAATTCGCTTTCGTGTCCTATAAGCGCTTGGAAGATCGCTTTTGTGTTTGATACGGCGAGGCCTACGCCGATGAACATTAGAGCAGGCATAAGTGCAATACGGCGTAGCCAGTTTTTATGGGCAGATTTTTGGGCTACTATATACATTGTGCTTGGTGCAATAACTGATAGCGCTAGCGGGCCTGCGAGTATAGCAAATATCCATTTTGGCGGATTGAAGTCCATAGATATGATTAGTACTGGTAGTGCTAGCAGGGATAGCGTGAGCATGAGTGGGTGGACGATATAGCCGCCCATATGGATTACTGCTTGTAGTTTTTTGAAGAGTGGTACTTTTGCTTCTATGAGCTGTGGGAATAGTTTGATTAGTGTCTGGACGGAGCCTTTTGCCCAGCGGAACTGCTGGTTGCGGAATGCGTTGATGTCTTCTGGTAGTTCTGCAGGTACGATTAGGTTTGGCAAGTACATGGTGGTCCAGCCATTAAACTGCACGCGGTATGACAGATCTAGATCTTCAGTTAATGTCTCCCACTGCCAGCCGCCGGATGTTTCGATCGCTTCTTTACGCCATATTCCTGCGGTACCGTTAAAGTTCATAAATAGCCCATTCCAGTTGCGGGCAATCTGTTCGATGATGAAGTGCCCGTCGATACCGATTGATTGAACTCTAGTGAGTAGAGAACGGCGGCGGTTTAGATGCCCCCAGCGAGCTTGTACAAAGCCTACTTTAGGATCTTCCATTAGAAATGGTACAGCTGATAGTAGGTAATCTTCTGGCGGAACGAAGTCTGCATCAAATACGGTGATAAATTCACCTTTAGCCTGTTTTACGCCGATATCGAGTGCGCCAGCTTTATAGCCGATACGCTCGTCACGATGTAGTACTTTGATATCATGTCCTTCAGCACGTAGTTCGGCAGCGAGACGTTCGGTTAAATCGTATGTTTCGTCAGTTGAGTCGTCAAGCACTTGAATTTCATGTTTACCTGCTGGGTATTTCATTTTGCAGGCTGCGCGCATGACGCGTTCAACAACATTTATCTCGTTATAGACAGCGATCTGTGTTGTGACATGCGGCATCTTGTCGCAGTTGGAGCGGTCGCCTTGCCGTTCTTGCATTTCGCCAAGTGCACGTTTTGCAACTTTGCGGCGACGCGCAAAAAGGGATAGCATGATGTAGCAGTTTAGTCCGTATATTAGTAGACCTATTGTGCAGATGGTATAAATTATTAGTGTAGGTGTTATAATGAAACTGTTCATAATTTGGTTGCCGCTACTTGTTATATTTACTTCTTGTTTAGATTCCAGTTGTACTTTAAATAATCAACTCTTATTTTTTTACCTGTAGAAGTAATAGCAGCTTTTGTTTCTGGTGTTGCATACTTAGCAACAAAATCAGCTACCGCCTGCTTTCCTTCCTCGGTAAAGTCGGCGGTAAACCA
>DAOVUR010000238.1 GCA_030632465.1 bacterium
ACCTAATGCAAGATTCGCTGTTACGGCTGCCGCAAAGGTACAGCCTGTACCATGCGTCTCTTTTGCATCAATTAAAGGTGAAGATATTACTGTTGTTTCACCATCAACATAGAGTATATCAAAAACCTCATCACTGCCTATATCTAAATGCCCACCTTTAGCAATACAGGCTATCCCGAATTTATCGCCGATTTCTTTTGCAGCCTCAATAAGTTCGTCTTTGGTATTTATTGTATGGCCACAAATAACTTCTGCCTCAGGTAGATTTGGCGTGACAACTGTCGCTAACGGCAATAGCTCAGAGCAGAGAGCCTCTACGGCATCATCTCGCAATAGATTAGCGCCAGAAGTAGCAATCATAACGGGATCAACTACTAGCATCCCTAATGAGTAATCTCTCACCATTTCGGCTACAGCAGATATAATATCGGCTGAATAGAGCATGCCGGTCTTAGTAGCAGCAATAGGGAAACCTTCGGCAACGGCTTTGATCTGTTTCTGCACCATCACAGGAGAGACAGCTTCCACGCCGCTTACCCCGTCTGGATTCTGCGCTGTCACGCAAGTTATTGCAGTAGTGCCAAACACCGATGAAACCGCAAAGGTCTTAAGATCAGTCTGAATACCAGCACCACCACCGCTGTCAGAGCCAGCAATGGTAAGTGCTACAGGAATCTTTTTGGCTGTTGAGCGTTGATCGTTCATTTTTTAGTTCATCATTCCGCATTCAGAATTCAGCGTTCAACTAACCTGCCCAGCATACGCAAGAGCCTTTGCTTCTACACTCTGAATCTCAGCAAAGCCTTGCGAGCTAACAGGGTTAAGCCCAGAGCTTGCTTCCATGGATGAATCGGCTTCATTATATAGCGATGCGTCACAGTCAGTTAGGCTATGGAACATCATATTGCCTTTATAGAGTCCTAATGTAACTGTTGCCGTTGCTGGTTCTGCCAAGACATCAATTGCAGCGAGTGCAGCTTTTGTAGATGGATCATAATAACGGCCATCATAAACCTGATCGGCAACTACTGTTGACATTTCACGGAAGAGTGTTGTTGCGCGACGATCCATTACTGCTTGATAAACCTGCAACAGACTAAACGCCAGTAGTTCCATACCTGGTGCTTCATACACGCCTCTGCTCTTTGTTCCAATAATTCTGTTTTCTAATGCGTTCTTGAGCCCCACACCATTACGCCCAGCAATAAGATTAGCCTCCAACATAATATCAAGCGGATTCATCTTCACACCATTGATAGAAACAGCGACACCTTTTTCGAACTTAACGATAACCTCTTCTACGGCATCAGGAGCATCTTTAGGCCAGACACCCATGCATGGCTCTACAATTGTTGATGCCGTTTCTAGACTTTCCAGATCTTCAGCCTCATACGATAGACCAGCAAGATTCGCATCTGTTGAATAACGTTTCTGACCGCCAACAAATGCTTCAATGCCTAATGAGTTCAAATACTCTGTCATCTCTTTACGTCCCGGGAACTGCTCTAACAGCTCAGGGTTACGCCAAGGAGCAAAAACTGTCATCTCAGGTGCAAGCACGTTAGTGTACCGCTCAAAACGCATCTGATCATTACCACGCCCTGTTGCGCCATGAACCAACACAGTGCAACCTCGCGCCTTCATGGCATCAATAATGCCACGTACAGTGACAGCACGTGCAATACCAGTTGAATTCCAGTAACCGCCATCATACATTGCCTGTGCCTTAACCATAACCAGACATGCATCAGCCATTGCATCTTTCACATCGACAACGACGGTTTCAGCACCGCAAGGCGCCATATTGGTCACAACATCTTGAATATCTTCTTCATCCGCCTGCGCTAGATCAGCAGTAAAGCATACTACATCAGCACCCATATCAACTAGACGCTTTGTAACAGTCTTGCTGTCCAAACCACCAGAAACACATATACCTAACTTCTCATTCTTTAAATCTGATAATTCCATATTTTAAAATCCTTTTTATAGGCGTATGCAATACGCCCCTACTAATTCATAACAATAACTATTCACTATCTTCCAACGCCGTAGGCACAATAACTATTCACTATTCATTATTCACTATTCACTATCTTTAAGGCAGTCTTCCAACATATCAAGTGCTTCTTCAATTTCTGAGGGTTTCACATTTAACGGCGGCAAGAAACGTACAACATTACCAGCCGTAGCAAGTGTTAAGAGCCCCATATCCGCTAGCATATCAACTAGCGGCTTAGCATCCTGATCAAGAACCAACCCTAACATAAGTCCTTTACCACGTACATCTACTACATGTTCAAATTCTTTAATAAATCTACGTAGTCCATCCTCAAAATCCTTACCTGTTTCAAGTGCGGCAGACACCATATCTTCTGACTCTATGGCCTGAATAGTTGCAATCGCAGCTGCGCATGCCAGTGGCGTTCCGCCAAAGGTTGATGCGTGGTTTCCTGGCTGAAACACATCAGCAAGCTTCTCACCACTTACAACTGCACCAATAGGATATCCGCTACCTAAAGCTTTAGCAATTGAGAATGCATCTGGCTGCGCATCATAGTTCTGAAAACCAAACCATTTCCCTGTACGACCCATACCGCACTGAACCTCATCACACAGCATCAAGATATCATTTTCATCACAAAGTTCACGAACACCATTAAAGAACTCATCTGTTGCCGGAATAATTCCACCTTCACCCTGTATAGCTTCCAACATGACAGCAACTGTTTTGTCATTGATAAGTGCTTTAACTGATTCAAGATCATTATAGTTAGCATGCACAAAGCCTTCCGGCATAGGCTCAAATCCAGCCTTCACTTTATCCTGACCCGTTGCTGCAGCTGTAGCCAATGTACGACCATGAAAAGAGTTATTCATGCAGATAATCTCATACTTACCCTGTTCATGCCCCCAAAGCCGCGCAAGCTTAATTAAGCCTTCGTTAGCCTCAGCACCTGAGTTTGCAAAGAAACATTTACCGCCCATAGAGATATCTGCTAGTAATTCAGCCAAGAGTGCTTGATTCTCCGTATAGTAGAGATTTGACACATGTATCAGTTTCTCGGCCTGTTCCTGAATAGCCGCAACCACCGTCGGGTGAGAATAACCGGTATTCAGCACTGATATACCAGCTATGAAATCCAGGTATACCATGCCATTATCAGCCCATACTTTTGTGCCTTCACCCTTTATCAATGTCAC
>DAOVUR010000130.1 GCA_030632465.1 bacterium
AGGTGGACTCAGATTTCATCCAAGTGTAAATCAAAGTATTTTGAAGTTTCTAGGGTTTGAACAGATTTTTAAGAATGCTCTTACTACGCTTCCTATGGGTGGCGGGAAAGGCGGTTGTGATTTTGATCCTACGGGTAAGTCAGATGATGAAGTTATTCGTTTTTGTCAGTCATTCATGACAGAGCTGTATCGTCCTATTGGTCCTAATACAGATATCCCTGCTGGCGATATTGGTGTTGGTGGACGTGAAATCGGTTATATGTTTGGACAGTACAAAAGAATTCGTAATGAGTTTACTGGTGTTCTAACAGGCAAGGCTCTGAATTGGGGTGGCTCACTTATTCGTCCTGAAGCTACAGGTTACGGCTCTGTATATTTTGCAAATGAGATGCTTAAGAGCCGTGATGATGGATTCGAAGGTAAGACTTGTACAGTTTCTGGCGCAGGTAATGTTGCTCAGTATACTGTTGAGAAGATTCTGGAGTTGGGTGGTAAGGTTGTTACGCTTTCTGATTCAGCAGGAACAATTTATGATAAGGATGGTATTGATACCGAGAAGCTTGCTTATGTGATGGAGCTTAAAAATGTTAAGCGTGGCAGAATCAAAGAGTATGCTGCTAAGTTTGGTGCTGAGTATATTGAAGGTCAGCGCCCGTGGGGCGTGGCTTGCGATTGCGCATTCCCAAGTGCTACACAGAATGAAATTGATGGTGATGATGCAGCAACACTATTGGCTAATGGCTGCAAACTAATTTCTGAAGGTGCCAACATGCCTAGTACTGTAGATGCTGTGCATAAGTTTACTGATGCTGGTATCATGTATGGTCCTGGTAAAGCTGCCAATGCTGGTGGAGTGGCAACATCAGGTCTTGAGATGTCTCAGAACTCCTTGCGTTTATCTTGGACTCGTGAAGAAGTCGATCAGCGCCTAAAAGATATCATGGCTGCTGTTCATACACAGTGTTATGAAACAGCCGAAGAGTATGGTGCGGCTGGTAACTTGGTAGTGGGTGCCAATATTGCATCATTTATTAAGGTTGCTGATTCTATGTTGGATCAAGGAGTCGTTTAGTAGGTATTGATGGTTAGTTATAATTATTAAGGTTGAGTTCAAGTAGCAGGAGATAGTAGTTGGATTTGTAATAGTCCAATTACTTAACCCTAGCTACTGAATTCTATATAAAAATGGCGCGAGTACGATCACAGTTGAGCACGGGATTACCTAGTTTAGACAAGGTGTTCCGTGGGCTTTTGGCTGGTGATAATATTGTTTGGCAGATAGATTCTGTTGATGATTATATCGCCTTTGTTAAGCCGTACTGTGATCATGCCCGTGCAACTAATCAACAGTTGATATACTTTAGGTTTGCTGACCATGCACCATTGCTCGAGGAGGGGGATGGAGTAACAGTATGTCATTTGAATCCGGAAGCGGGTTTTGAAACATTCTTAAAAAAAGTTCATAAGACTATTAATGACGCTGGACGTGGCGGTATTTATGTATTTGATTGTCTGTCCGAGCTTGCTCCTGATTGGTGTAGTGATCGCATGTTGGGTAACTTTTTTGTGCTCACATGTCCATACCTGTATGACCATGCAGCAATTGCATATTTTGCTGTTTTGCGTAACAGGCATTCTTTTCACGCTATGTGGCCTATTGCCAATACTACACAGTTATTGATTGATGTATATCGACGTGATGGTGAACTATATATTCATCCCAAGAAAGTTCAGCACAGGCATTCTGTAACCATGTATATGTTGCATGTATGGCGTGAAGATGAATTTATTCCAGTAACTGAGAGCTGTGTTATCACGGAGGTTATTTCCGATGTCCCGTGGTCGCGCCTTGATGCTTCTAGTTATATGCTTGGCTATTGGAGTAAAACTTTTATAGCTGCAGAGAATCTTTATAGTAACCTCCAAAAGGGAGTTGGTAGTTCCCGTGAAAGTGTTCACTATCTTGAGCGATTAATTAAGATGGTGATCTCGCATGATGAAAGAGTTGTTGAGTTAGCTAAGAAATATTTTTCACTAAAAGATATTATTGATATTAGGAAGCGGATGATAGGTACAGGTCTTATTGGTGGTAAGGCTGTCGGTATGTTGTTGGCGCGTGCAATTCTCACTACGACGGATCAACATTGGTCAGGTGTTCTTGAAAAACATGATTCGTTCTATGTAGGTGCCGATGTTTTCTATACATATCTTGTGCAGAACGGGTGCTGGTGGATGGTGCATGAGGAAGATGGTAGTGGTTCTAGCTCTATACAGGCGGATACCGCTAGACGCAGAATCTTAGCGGGTGAATTCCCTGACTATATACAGAAACAGTTCTCTGATATGTTGGATTATTTTGGGCAGTCGCCAATAATTGTGCGCTCTAGTAGTCTGCTTGAAGATAATTTTGGCAATGCATTTGCCGGGAAATATGAAAGTGTATTTTGTGCTAATCAAGGTGGACCACACAAGAGGCTAGAGGACTTTTTATGCGCAGTGCGTACGGTATATGCAAGTATGATGAGTGAAGAAGCTCTTTTTTACCGTCGGGAACGTGGTTTAATGGAAAATGATGAGCAGATGGCGCTATTGATTCAACGCGTATCTGGGGCGAGTAATGGTAACTATTTCTGTCCGCAGGCTGCTGGAGTAGGTTTCTCGTTTAATCCTTATGTATGGCATGAAACAATAGATCCCGAAGCGGGGATGTTGCGATTAGTATTTGGTATGGGTACTAGGGCTGTAGATCGTTGTGATGATGACTACACAAGAATTGTTGCTCTTAACGCACCGGAGCGGAGACCTGAATCTAGTTTTGCTGAAGTTAGAGAGTACGCACAGCGTAGAGTTGATGTTTTGGATATGGAAGCTAACCTTCTTGTTTCATGTGAATTTGAAGAGATGTTGCAGCACAGTGATAACTTAGAAATAGAGATGTTTGCGTCTCGTGACCGCAAGCGAGAAAGAGAAATGCGTCAATATGGTCGTACATCAGACTATTTCCCATGGGTTTTGACATTTGATAAACTGCTAAAAGATACGGATTTCGTCCAAGATATGCGTGATATCCTGCATATAATTCAAGAAGCGTATGATAATGCCGTTGATGTTGAATTTACGGTAAACTTTTTTACCCCAGAGAAGTATAAAATTAATATTGTTCAGTGCAGGCCGCTAGGTGTGATTGCGAATACTGAACGTATTCTGTTGCCGGAGAATCTTAAGCAGGAAGAGATTATTATAGAGTCACATGGCGCGGTTATTGGTAAAAATATGGTTGCTGATCTTGACTGGGTTATTTATGTGGTGCCGCATCTATATGCGGATCTTACGGAGTCGGAGCGGCATGATGTTGCGCATCTTATTGCTGTACTTGCACATGATGATCGTATTATAGATGGGAATATTATGGTTATTGGGCCAGGTCGCTGGGGGACATCGATACCAGCATTAGGGATACCAGTATCGTTTATGGATATCAGTCCTGTAAATGTTATATGTGAATTAGTCGAGATGCATGATAATCTTGTACCCGATGTGTCGCTTGGTACGCATTTCTTTAATGAGTTGGTTGAAAATGATATGCTTTATATGGCGCTATTTGCTGACAAGAAGGGGAACCTTCTTAATCGTGAGTTTTTTGAAAACGAGAATAACGATACTATAAATGATTTTGCTGAAACCATTAGAAATGTTGGTGTTGTTCGACTGATTGATGTCTCTAATATATCGGGAGAGGAAAAAATAGTCATTAATGCCGATACAGTAGCACAGAAAGTTATTTGTTATAGAGAGAAGTAGAGAAAAGGGGTTGGCCTAAGAGGTTACCGCTACGAGCTAGGTGTGTAGTCAGTTTTTGAAACAGAATAAAAAGGAGAATCATTATGTCAGCTTTAGTTGCTACTATTAATCATGCAGAATGTATTGGCTGTGGACTTTGTGTTGATACATGCCCGGAAGTATTCCAGATGAATGAAGGTGAAAGTGTCGCTAAGGTTATCATTGCGCATGTGCCAGATGAAGCCATTGACTCCTGTCATGATGCGGTGGATAGCTGTCCTACCAGTGTTATAAGTTTGGCGTAGTAAAAACAGAAGGTAGGGCGATCTCTCCGTGAGAGCCATTTGCGTATATTTAATTAGGAACTGCTTTATATGAATGACAAAATTATTATTCGCGACCTGTTAGTAAGTTGCATTATAGGAACCAATCCTGATGAGCGCGTTAATAAGCAGAGTGTCCGACTTAATATTATCGTAGAGGCTGATACATCAGCCGCTGGTGCAAGTGATAAACTTAAAGATGCTTTGGACTACTTTCTGCTTGTAAATAAGATTGTTGATCATCTGGAGCAGTCTGCATATTTTCTGCTAGAGAAAATGGCAGAACAGATTACTCAGATCTGTTTGTCAGATGCTTTAGTGAAAGCTGTTGAGGTTACTATTGATAAGCCGGAAGCTTTAGAAAATACGCGTAGCGTAGCTGTGCAGATTAGGCGAGAAAAGATAACAAACTAAACAAATGAACAATCAACATCCAACTCCAGCTATGAACGCTCAGCATTCAACGCCCAATCATTACCACGTAGTAGGAGTTGCGGGGGTAGGGATGAGTGCTGTTGCACAAATACTCGCCGCTACAGGTGCTCGCGTAACAGGGTCAGATCGTTTTCTTGATTCAGGAAATGACTTGGAGATATTTACGAAATTACGATTAGCAGGAATAGAGATTGTTGCTCAGGATGGTTTTGCAATATCCAAAGATACAACGGCCGTTGTAGTAAGTACCGCTATCGAAAAAGATAACCCCGACTATAAGTGTGCTGCTGCTTCAGGCGTGGAGATATTGCATCGCTCGGAGGCATTGGCTATGTTGCTTAAAGGGAGGTCATGCATTGCGATAAGTGGTACGTCAGGAAAAAGTACCGTTACCGGAATGGTAGGCTGGATTTTGGATTCCTTAGGGGCAGATCCTGCGGTGGTTAATGGTGCACCCGTGTTGAACTGGAGAGATGATGAGCATATCGGCAATGTAAGGCTAGGGGACGGTGTATGGGTCGTGGAAGCTGATGAGAGCGATCGATCATTACTGAATATCCATCCAGACTGGGCGGTGATTACTAATGTATCGAAAGATCATTTTGAGATTGATGAAAGCATTGCTCTGTTTCATCAGTTTGCCGCGCAGGCATCAAAAGGTATTTTAAGTTTGATAGATGATCCTGCTGTCATGGCTGGATTTGCTCCTGAAGTAACGGCTGTTGGTAGTAGCTTTGAGTATAAGGATGTTAAGTTTGAGGTTAATGTTCCAGGAAAACATAATGCGGATAATGCTTACTGCGCAATATTGCTTTGTGAGTTGCTTGGTCACGCCTTGCCTGAGATAGCTGCCGCCTTAAAAACATTTGCCGGTATAGAGCGTAGGTTGGAAAGAATTGGCATTGCTAATGGTGTGGCGGTGGTGGATGACTATGCACATAATCCTGCAAAGATCAGAGCTGCATGGTTGGCGCTTTCTCCATACTGCGAGAATATGATAGCAGTGTGGAGACCTCATGGGTATGGGCCGTTGCGGCTCTTGATGGATGAGATGGTAGAGATGTTTAGTGAAGTTATGCAGTCTGGTGATAAACTTTACCTCTTGCCGGTTTATGATGCTGGCGGAACAACTGATAGAAGTGTTAACTCAGATCTTCTTGTGGATAG
>DAOVUR010000126.1 GCA_030632465.1 bacterium
CAAATACTGTTTTGTCAGATTCAGGCATTGTTATTCCTTCGGATCATTAAGCGGTCACAATAACTATTTTTCGGCTCACGCGGCTCTTCGACTTCGCTCTAGCCCATTCACACGGCTCTTCGGCTCCGCTCAGAGACCTCACCATTGGTCATTGAGCGGAGCCGAAATGCCCAACTGTTCACTATTCACTATTAGTTATTCACTAATTACTTTCCCGCCATACTATCGAGCTCTGCTTTTAAGCGTAACTCAACATCATGCTCACGTAAAGCCACCAGTAACTGATCAAGATCACCTTCCATCACTCGGTCCAAGCTATATAAAGTAAGATTGATTCTATGATCTGTTAACCTGTTTTGCGGGAAGTTATAAGTTCTTACGCGCTCACTGCGATCACCGGAACCAATCATATTGCGCCTAACATCACCCATCTTCTCCTGCTCATCTAGGCGCATCTTATCAAGAATACGGGACTTTAAAACCGACATAGCTTTCGCTTTATTTTTATGTTGAGATTTTTCATTCTGACACTGCACCACTATACCAGTTGGTTCATGCGTCAGACGTACAGCAGAATCAGTAGTATTAACACACTGTCCACCAGGCCCTGAAGCTCTATAAAGATCAACACGTACATCAGCAGGATCAATTTCAAACTCTTCCTCTTCGCCAGCATCAGGAAAAACAGCTACCGTAGCGGCTGATGTATGCACTCTACCTTGCGATTCAGTTGTCGGCACACGCTGTACCCGCTGTCCACCACTCTCGTATTTCAGAAGACCAAAGGCATTTTCACCTTCAACTTGGAAAACCACCTCTTTATAGCCGCCAATTTCATTAATGCTCATATCAAGCACAACAATTTTCAAACCATGCTCTTCAGCATATCGGCTATACATACGGAAAAGATCAGCAGCAAAGAGTGAAGCTTCATCACCACCAGTTCCTGCGCGCACCTCAATAATGGCATTACAGCTATCATTAGGGTCAGGCGGAAGCAATCCCATCTTTAACTTCTTCTCAACACCAGGCAAGGACTCTTCTAGCTCCTCGAGTTCGACAGCGGCCATCTCCTGTAATTCCGGATCGGTATCAGGGTCATCTATAAGTTCACGGTTATCCGCAATAGAATTGATAACCCCAAAATAATCAGAAGCAAGCTTATCTAACTTAGACAGTAACGAATGCTCACGGACGAGTTTTTGGTAGAGTTTTTGTTTAGCCGCAGTAGCGGGATCAGAAAGCTCAGTCTCTATTTCAGGAATGCGGGCTAAAATATTTTTAATGTACGCTTCATCAATCATGATTCACTACTCAGATTATTTAGCCTATCGACTGAAGGCTATTAATTTTCCTGCCACAAAATGCAACTTTTACCCGATAAAAAAATAGGTCAGACCGATAAAAAATTATCGACCTGACCATCACATTATCTAAAACTATTTGCCAGCTGTAGCATAACGCTTCTTAAAGCGCTCAATACGACCTTCTGTATCAAGGAAAGTAGCCTGTCCTGTGTAATAAGGATGACAAGTAGAGCATGTATTAATATGCATCTCTTTCACTGTAGACTTTGTCTCAATAACATTACCACAAGCACATGTGATTACTGCTTCGCTATACTCTGGATGAATATCTTTTTTCATAAATCCATTAACCTCTCTTTTTATAAAACGCCCGCACATTACAGTTTAGATGGTGATGATGCAAGATAAAAAACTGCATAACTACCAAGATCTAGTACGATTATTTTATAGTAAATCTAACATTTTTTAAATTTTCGTGATGAAAAACCAATACTTTTCACAAAAAAGCCCATTAACAAAGCACTTTTAAAGTGGTGGCGGGGCAAGGATTCGAACCTTGGAAGGCGTAGCCAGCAGATTTACAGTCTGCCCTCGTTGACCGCTTGAGTACCCCGCCACATAAATATTTCAGTACTTTTCCAACAAGAAAGGCTGATATTGGCATAAGAGGCAGTTGTGGAGCAAGTAAAATATGAATAATTTATAAAAAATAATTCGACACTTCAGCGTGGTAGGCAAGAAGGAGATGGGGAAATCTCAACAAAATCCCTAAGAAGATAAAATTATTTTCTAACTTCATACTAAAGAGAGAAGTATGCCCATAAAAAATGATTGTATATTCCCAAAAAAAGATGCATGTTTATTCAGCTAGAGCAGAGGAGATACATGGACAGTCATCACACAAAAGGCAGCCTAAGCAGACAAGCTGCAAGAAAGAGGCCAGAAAAATATCCAATATTTCTCTCTGCTGCTGTATATCCAGGATCAGGTCAGATATTTCAGCGTCGCTGGCTTGCTGGAATTTTCTTCGGCACAGCATTCACCGCCATGTTTATTGCATTTGTAATTATCATGAGCAAAATACTGGTAGACTTCTACTCGCTAGGATTCAACTTTGATAACGCAGAAGTAAGCAGCAACCCACCAATAGCTCCAGCTCTACTAGCATTTGGCGTAACCATGATGATCTATATCATCAATATAATTGACACACACGCCGCCTATCGCAAAAGCCTCATAGCCACACCTAGAAATAGCTATTCAAAGTCAAACAGCCAATAACCACCAGGCCCTCAGTAAAACAGCTTTCCATAGCTGTTTTTGATCAGCATTGGAATGCCGATCTACTAATAGCCTCCCCTAACTCAGCCATCCACTAAGCCTGCCGCCATACCAATATAAGTTGCAGGACTCATATCGAGCAGTCGCTGTTTGTCCTCAGCAGCAATATCCAGTCCTTCAACAAAGTCTCGAATTGTTTCGCGACTCACAACATTCCCACGAGTAAGATCTTTTAGTTTCTCGTACGGATTAGCAATCCCAGCCTTACGCATCACCGTCTGCACTGGCTCTGCCATAACCTCCCATGCGGCATCAAGATCAGCAGCCATAACAGCCTCATTAACCTTAACCTTTGAGAGCCCCTTCAGGGTAGATTTATAAGCCAATAACGAATACCCAAATGCTACACCCATATTACGCAATACGGTAGAATCAGTAAGATCGCGTTGTAGACGAGATACAGGTAACTTCGCTGACAGATGATGTAAGATCGCATTAGCAAGCCCAAGATTACCTTCACTATTTTCAAAATCAATTGGATTAACCTTGTGCGGCATTGTTGAAGAGCCCATTTCCCCATCAATAGTCTTCTGCCCAAAATATCCGCGCGAGATGTAACTCCAAATATCACGATCTAGATCTAGCAGAATATTATTCCACCTTGCAATTCCATCAAAAAGCTCTGCTATATAGTCATGCGGCTCAATCTGAGTCGTCAATATATTCTGCGTCAACCCAAGTCGATCCTCCACCACTCCACGGGACAATTCCTGCCAATCAACATCAGGATACGCCGATAGATGCGCATTATAATTTCCAACAGCACCATTCATCTTGCCTTCGATAAGACAGTTTTCAATTGATTCAACCTGCTTCATGAAGCGTAATACAAATACAGCCAACTCTTTCCCTACTGTAGTTGGTGATGCCGTCTGTCCATGCGTACGTGCAAGCATTGGAATATCCTTATACTCCACCGCCATATCACTAAGCTCAACCATCAACTGCCCCTGCACGGAAACAAGAACCTCTAAGCCATCCTTTAACATTAATGCATGTGCAAGATTGTTGATATCTTCCGAAGTACAACCAAAATGAATAAACTCGCTCAGATCAGCCAGAGATGTATTCACAATTTTCTCTTTAAGATAATACTCTATTGCCTTCACGTCATGATTAGTTGTCTTCTCTATATCCTTAACCTTCTGAGCCTCATCAACAGAAAAGTCACTCATCAACTCAAAGAGCCAAGCATTTTCATCTTCAGTGAGCGCACGCACCTCTTTAATCAAAGGCTCTGCACAAAGCGCCTGCAACCAAGCAATCTCCACGTCAACTCGGCACCTAATTAAACCGAACTCTGAAAACAGCTCCTGCAACTCAGAAACCTTATCTGCATATCTTCCATCCAAAGGACTTATAGCCATTAACTTACTCATGAATTTTCTCCTAAAATTTTCTCATTCAACAACAACACGGATTATGAAAAATATTTACTCAGATTAACAGAATAAACAGAAAGATTATAATAAAAAAGGCCCTGTCAATCTTTGACAGAGCCTTTAGTTTGTAAATCATCTAACTATATTTATGACAACATATCCTTCAGCGAAGCGAGCGATGCTTCCAGTTTTCTTCTGAATGTTACACCCATGGATAGAAATGCAAATCCTAACATTGCATAAGTCTGCGGTTCAGGAACCATTGTGTAGTACGGATTATCCATAATTGAAATATCATCAAAACCATAAGTCTGATTTGCGGTTGTATCATACAACATTCTAAAACCTATTCCTGTAACAGAAGCCAAGTCAGTCGTCCAAGTGAATAGATTATCGCCACCAAGCGTAAACCACTCACCAGTACCCGCATTCAAAGTATCAGAACTTAGATTAGCCCCATAAGTGCCCCACCCTGCAGCAGTATTTGTCACAGTAGTCAACGCATGATACCATGTACGACCATTAGCGATCAGATATACTGACAACTCTGGAATCATTGTAGCTGCAGGATTATAAAAATCAAATGATATACCTTTAACACCATCAACAGCAAGTCCACCAGCAGTATAATCGCCAGCAAACGGAAATGGCCCGACTGTATCAAAAGTAAAATCAACTACATTCCCACCATTGATCGCACCACTATCAATTCCCATATATCCACCGGCATTCCAAAGTGCCGAGCCCGCTGCTACTCCTGTACCAGCAGACACATCACCCATAGTCCAGCCTGACAAATCTGCATCAAATGACTCCGTCACAATTGGAACTGCAGAAGCAGACCAACACGTCATTACTATTGCTACAACCGCAACACTTAAGTTCACTCTTTTCATTTTTATCTCCGTAATTACTTATTAAGCATTCTGATATATCAAAAGCTATCCACCTTTGCATCATTAAAATCTATTTTTCTTTTTTTATTACTCGGTAGAAATAAGGAACATCGTTAGTTGCTGTTCCATCTTTGTACGTCATCTGCCCAGAATCTACTGATATCTCGTCATCAAGAACAACTTCATTGAACCCATCTACGAGCGAACTGCATCTGAGAAGAGCATATTTCTTATTAGCAGCTTTTGGCCATTCAAGCGTAATACCATCTGTTTCAATTTTAAGAACCTTAACCTGCAAGCCTGGATCCTTATCAAGTAGCATTATAGCATCATAATCAGTTACGCCATCACCATCAGAATCTTGCGTAAGCTGAGTAACCGTCAGCTGATCCACATTAGAAATCTCCTGATTAAGATGATCTTGCAAACGCGTTAATACGGCAGCATCCGACACAAACCCATTTCCGATAAGTCTGAAATCACTAACGCTATACGACTGCGGATCTATTCCTTGCTGATTAAAGTCAAATCCTATCATCTTAACAGCATTAAGAGTTTCTAGCCAAAGCGCATTCTTTGCTTCATCATTATCAGACCCTCTAGGCATCTCGCGATCCCACACCCCATGATCAGCAGAATCAATAGTTATATTGTTAACTACCCACTCCCCTGATACATTATTAATAAGTAAACCACTAGCTACCCACTGAATATCATTTGCACCAATAATAAATAGAGAAACACCTCTTGGCACATCAACTGCAGTTGAATCAACCATCAGCTTGAAGGATAACCCCTCAATACCTGCTTGTCCGTAACTACCAACAAACGCTTCAGCTGATACGGTTTCATCTGCATTAAGGTTTGCATCAACGGCAAC
>DAOVUR010000108.1 GCA_030632465.1 bacterium
CGGCCACCTAGGAGCATCTCTTCTATGTGGGCATGTGATAATGGCTCTTGCTGCGCTACTACTGGCTGGGTGATGGTAGGTGGTTGAGCTATTGTTGGTGCAGGAGCTACTGTTGGTTGCGGTGGTACAGGCTCAACTATTAGTTGCGGTGGAGTGAGTGTTTTGAATTTAATATCTAGGTCATTAATATTGTAGAAGAGTTTGTCTGAGTGCATGAGTCTCATGCGCTCGATAACATTTTTAAGCTCGCGTACATTGCCTGGCCAGTTGTATTGTTTTAGTGCCTTCTTTAAATCTTCAGTTAGGGTGGCGTGTGCACCAGTTTTACGGCCAATATCTAGAAAATGTCTGGATAGTTGTAGAATATCGTCAGGGCGTTCGCGCAGTGGAGGTAGATGAATGAGGAGTCTTTCTAGTCTGAATAGGAGGTCTTGCCTGAATCCGCCTGCTTTTGTTAGTTGTGTGAGATTAACATTAGTAGCGGCGATAATACGGCATTTTGCTTGATAGGTGTTGGAGCTACCAACGCCACGTATCTCCCCTGTTTCGAGGACACGTAGCAGTGCGACTTGTAGTCGTGGTGATATGTCGCCGATTTCATCGAGAAAAATAATACCGTTACCAGCTGATTCGAATAGACCTTTAGTTGTTTTGTCGGCGCCGGTGAATGCGCCCCGTTCGTAGCCGAATAGTTCTGATTCCAGTAGTGTTTCGGTGATCGAACTGCAGTTTACAGCAATAAATGGTGCTTTGCTACTGTTGGATGTGGCGTGGATTGCACGTGCGATAACTTCTTTACCGCTACCAGTCTCGCCGGTGATTAGTATGGTTGCGTCGAGATTTGCAAATTTCTGGATAGTATCACGAATCTCTTTCATGGCTGAGCTGTTGCCGATTACAGTGGTTAGGCCGTGCAGTTTTGGTGCTACTTTTTTGCTGTTGAGTGGTATCTTTGCTTTAAGAGGAGATTTGTGTGTTTTGGGTGCATTCTTTTTGCTGATTATCTTGCTGGCTTTTTGGGTTAGACTTATGATTGTTCCGTGAGATAGCTCGCAGGCCAGCTGCATCTCGAAATCGAGTCTACCTGTTGCTTGATTCGACTCTACTGCCTGTAGTAGAGATGCAAAGCGTACAGCAGCTAGTTTTGGGTTTTCTTCTAGTATTTCAGCGCGGGTAAGGAAGAAATCGTCAAGATAGTGTGTGTTACCGCGATTATGTCTGATTTCCATGAGATGACGTGCTGCTTCTGAATTGCCGGCAGCTAGTTCAGCGCGGATAAGGCAGAATGCGTCGAATGTATCGCCAAGTATATGGTTGAGGTTTGCTTTTGCGGTTAGTCGTGCGAGTTGTAGTGCGTCATCGGTACGTTTTAAGAGGAGGCATTTTATAATGTCAGACCAGTCGTACTGTTTATTGGTTGTATTGATTTCTTCCATTACGGGGTGTTTACCGGTGGAGCTGGTGTGCATCAGTTTTAGTAGAGCTTTATATCCAAGTATTGGGATACGGGTTAGATCTAGTTTTAGTCGTGAGTTGGTGGCTATTTCTGGTAGTAAGCTGGATGCGTCTTGAATGTTGCCGCTTTCGACGGCGTTAACAAACTGTATCATGATAATCTTCCCGATGGGGAAGTTGTCGTTACATTGCCAAGTTAGGTTCTTGAGTTGGGTTTTGCTATCGATGCCTCGTCCTTGCTGAGCCAGAAAGAGTGCTAGCTCCCAGATGTAGAATTTTCGTCTTGGTGAATGTTCGGGAACGAGCTCTATGATCTCTCTTAAGCTCTTTTCGCAGTCGGTTTTGTTGCCGTGTGAGTTGATAATGAGTGATTTTGAAAGTAGTATAGTTGCACGAATGGCGGGGTGAATATGTTCTGAGTCGATAGATTTAGCTCGTTGAAGTACGGCTTCTGCTTCTGATAGGCGGTTGATGCGAATGTATAGTTCGCTCCAGCCAGCAAGCATAAGGAGCATAAGTTCAGGGTCGGCGCCTTTTGGAGATATATTTTCAGCTGCCTTAATGGCGTCGCGTGCGAGTCTTTTTCCTAGTAAGCATTCTTGTATCATGCGTATGGCTCTGTTCAGGTCAGGTTGCGGAGATGATGTATGGATAGTGATATCGCGGATAGGTATATCGGTTGTGACATAGCGGTCTACTATTGGGTCATGTCTGTATTCTTCCATTTGTCGTGCCTTATTGTTTGTTGTGTTTATTGGGAAGCTGAGGTTTAATACCCCGCCGCTTACCGCATCATGAATTGTAGGGCTGGAACGGCTGAGGTACGATGCCTTCCAGCCAGGTCCGGCGGGAAGGTCTCGCAAGCTCAACCTGCCCGCATTGCTTCGCAAAGCGATGCAGGCGGGCCATTCTCGCCCTACAGTAAATAGATACCTTCGGGGCTCACCCCGAGGAGCACCACCCTTTATGTAATTAGTATGGGCGCATTATGGGGGCATTATGTATATTTGTCAACTATTATTGTGAAAGTGGTAGTTATTAGTGGTTGATGGTTAATGATTAATTGTTGGTGGTTAGTTTAGTAAAATGGGTGTTAGGTGTGTGTGTTTGCTGATGTTTTTTGTTTGGTGATGATGTGGCACGGTTTGTGCGAAACTATACGGATATTATTGCGTGAGGTATGCAATAAATTATAATTGTTGGTGGAGCAGTTCTTTATTGATTAAGAGTCAATATTGTGGCAGTATTTACCACTTGTGTAAAACTATTGAATGCGCATGTTTTTAATGGCGTGTAAAGGGATTGTTAAAATGAAAAATATATTTATCTTTGTATTGTGCTTTTCTGTTCTATCAGGGTCGGTATTTGCTGAGTCAAAAAAGAAAGTGGAATTACAGAAGCGTGTCGCCGAGCTTACCGCGAAGAGGGATGTTGTGGTTGGTGAAATGAATGTTCTTACTGCTGAGTATCGCGGTAATGTTAGCAAGATTGCTAAGATGAAACTTACTGCACGTGCTGGTAAGGATAAACGAGACAAGTACGATAAAACTGATGTTGATTCAAAGACTGCAAAATTAATAGATCGTTGTGTAGCGGCTAGAGATAAGCATCTAAAGCTTGAGGAAGAGTTACACAATCGTTTGGCAAAATCAAAAGAAGGCATTGCTCGTGCAGAGAAGTTTGATAAGGCGCTTGAAGAAGTTGTTGTGGTGAAGCAAGTGCAGAGCGAGCTAATAAAAAAGCGTGCTTTAGTAGGACAGGAAGTGAGGGTGGTTGTTAAGGAGCTTGATAAAGCTAGGTTGGAGCTTAAACTGCTTGAAGAGGCTGAAGCAAAGGCGTCTGAAGAAGAATCTAAAAACAAATAGGGTAAATTTTATAAAGTGTTAACATTAACGTTATAAGGCGGTTTAGCTTATGCATAAAAGAATAGATAGAATCGCGGCAATGCTGTTTGTTGCTGTATTACTGATTGGGTTTGGTGCATTTCAATTGCATGCGCAGGAGAATGTGGTTGACTGGGATACACTTGATGCGAGCACGGTTGTGCCGGGGGAATTGTTGGTTAAATTCAAGAAAGTTGGTAGCTCGCAAATTAATGCAGTAGCTGCGATTCGGGCTACTGCTCATGCTAGTGTGGGTGCTGAGTTGAAGCGTCGCTATCGTCTTATTGATTGGGATCAAGTTATTGTGCCAGCCGGCATGAGTCTTGAAAGTGCTGCCGCTATATATGCAGATAATCCGGATGTTGTTATGGTGGAGCCGAATTATATTGTGCATGCTGATGCAACGCCAAATGATCCTCAGTATGGTAGTCTTTGGGGAATGCCTCGTATTAAGGCGCCACAGGCTTGGGATATTACTACTGGCTCTACAGGTATTGTTGTGGCGGTTATTGATACTGGTATTAATCTGACACATGAAGATCTTATGGGTAATCTTTGGGGCAATCCTGGAGAAATAGGACTTGATACAAATGGGGTTGATCGATCGACAAATGGTGTTGACGATGATGGGAATGGTTATATAGATGATTTTCAGGGGTGGGATTTTGCCAATAATGATAATGACCCGACAGATGGTCATGGTCATGGTACACATTGCGCTGGAACTATAGGTGGTGTTGGTAACAATGGTGTGGGCGTCGTTGGTGTGAACTGGAATGTTGGGCTTGTTGGTTTGAAATTTCTTACTGATTCTGGTGGTGGGGCTACAGCTGATGGTATTGCTGCTGTATTGTATGCTGCTGGACTTAGTCCGCAGATTAAGTTCACAAGTAATAGTTGGGGTGGTGGTGGATATAGTCAAGCTTTGAAAGATGCTATTGATGCTGCTGCGGCAGTTAATCAACTATTTATAGCTGCTGCAGGTAATGATGCTACCAATAATGATTCTTTACCGCACTACCCGTCTAATTATGATTCTCCAAGCATTATCTCCGTTGCCTCTATCGCTAGTGATGGTTCGTTATCTAGTTTCTCTAATTACGGTGAAGATACTGTTGATATTGCGGCACCTGGTAGCTCAATTCTTAGTTGTTGGGTTGGTAGTAGTAGCGCGTATAACACAATTAGTGGTACTTCTATGGCGACTCCGCATGTGGCTGGTGCAGCAGCGCTGATCTGGTCAGTAAACCCAGAATTAACTTGGCAGGAAGTTCGTGATGCTATTTTTAATAACGTTGCAGCTAATCCGGCATTAGTTGGTAAGATGACTACGGATGGTGAGCTGGATGTTCTTGCCGCATTTGAGATGGTTGTACCTGGTGATGATTATATTGCTGCTGGCGAGCCTGGAGTTGCGCCTTATACGCCTCCAGCCAAAATATATACATTGTATAATTATTCTACAAGTTCGGAAACATGGTCGATTACGGTCAATGAGGCATGGTTAACTGTTGATCATGGATCGGTGACGATACCTGGTTTTGGTTCAACCAACATCGTGGTTGCTATTGATCAGGTTGTTGCGGCAACATTAACCGAGGGTGGCTATAGTGATACGGTTACATTTGTTAATGAAACAACTGGGCTTGGTAGCACGACAAGAAGCGCAGTCTTGCGTATAGGTGATAATTATAAGCTGGTGTCGTATCCTTATGCTTGGGTTGATCCTGTAAGTAATGTGCATGCTCAGGTTTATGCATCTGTTGGTCGGACTACGGCGCAATCTATACCGTTTACGTTCACATATTATTCTACAAACTATACAGATTTATATATTACTGATAGTGGGTTGGTTGGGTTTATTGATAGTGGGTTAGATCCTAGCGATAATGATACTATGCCTTCGCCTGATCTGCCTAATGCTATTTTAGCGCCGTACTGGGATGACCTTGATGCTGGGGCAATGTATATCGGTACTGTTGGTTCTGAGCCTAATCGTGAACTTATAGTTTCTTGGGTTGATATGAGTCATGCTGATGATCCTGACGTAAAGTTTTCTTTTCAGACAATCATCAAAGAGGCCCCTACGCCTGTTGATATTAATGATATAGTTTTTCAGTATAAAGATGTTAGTCAAGATGAGGATTCTTATGGTGGTGGGCGTAGTGCTACTGTTGGAGTTGAGGATGACAATGGTGCGCTTGCACGTGTTTACTCTATAGATGGAGATATCTTATTGGCCAATGAGCAGGCGTTATTGTTTACAATGAATAGCGTGGTTGACACAAATCCGCCAGTTGGAAAGATTTCGGTTTTGAGTCATAACTCTACAAGTGTAAAGTTTGAAATTAGGTTTAATGAAGTTGTTACAGGGCTAGATTTAGCTGATCTGGTTGCTGTTGGAAATGCTGGTGGTATCACTGTTGATAGTTTAACGGGGAGCGGAGAGCGTTATCTCGTGACGATGAGTTGGACTTCTGATCTTGGTTCGGTCGGTTTAGGTCTGAATGGTAGTGCGGTAGTTGACCTTGCTGGGAATGCAAATGGTGTGGTTGCTCCAGTTTATTACGTTATACCGATGTTTGGCGTGGCTTTTCATGATAATATGACCGAAGGTGTCAATGACTGGACTGCTTCTTCAGGAACTATGGGGATATTTATTCGTTATGGTTGGGAATGGGGCACGCCTACAGGCTGGTATGGTCCTACCGACGGTGGAAATTGCTGGGGGACTATGATAGATGGTCTTTATTCTAATAATATGGATTCATCGCTGGAAAGTGTCTTGATCAGTGTGACCGATAATCCAGTGATTGAGTTTGATATATGGTTCGATACTCAGACTGGGTATGATGGCTGTTACGTTGAGGTACATGATGGTTTAAGTTGGGTGAATGTAACACCGGGTGTTGCTTATCATGGTGACTCTTATGGGTGGTCTGCGAAGCAGATTGAGCTTGATCAGGAACAGTTTGCAAACAGAGACCTACTGGTTAGGTTTAGATTTGTTTCTAGTTCTTATACGCAGCGTGGTGGGGTCTATGTGCGGAATTTCTTCGTTAAAAGTCAGTTTGATGATGGTGTTTGGGGGCATTCTTTAACTCCTGATAGTGTTGCCGTCAATACGTTATCGAATGATGTTACGGTTGTTTCGTACAATATGACTACGACTACATATCATAATGTTAATGCGGTTTTGAGTAGTGATAGTGGTGGGCTGACGATTGGTAATAGTGGGCAGTTGGCTTATGGTGATATGGTGCCTGGGCAAGTTTCTACTGGTGCACCACTGGTCTCTCTAGATGTTGGTGCTTCTGATAAGTTTCTTGCAGATTTCTTAG
>DAOVUR010000078.1 GCA_030632465.1 bacterium
ACAGGGACTGGCCTTGCCGAGCAGGTACGAAAGATGGAGGTATGCAGCAACGTATTTGATATATTTGATATTCCATCATCATTAGTGGAAGCTGATGCTGATCGCGTAAAAGAGCTAAAGGCAGAGCTGAAGCAGAATGAAGATGATGTCTTGATTACATACGTAGGATCTTTTGCTGTCTATCAAGGCGTAGATATGATGTTTAGTGCTGTTGCCAAGGTGCTTGCCGAGAATGAAAAAGCGCTGGTTTTGATTATTGGTGGTAACAAGGGTGAGATTGCCGAGCGTAGAGAG
Source organism: bacterium (assembly GCA_030632465.1). GTDB lineage: Bacteria > Verrucomicrobiota > Kiritimatiellia > UBA8416 > CAMZLY01 > CAMZLY01. The sequence continues at coordinate 295 of DAOVUR010000078.1, forward strand.
TGTTTGGCTGAGCTAGGTGTGGCAGAGAGAGTAATCTTTGCTGGTAAGATCCCGCCAGATGAGTTGCCGGCATATCTAGCAGCATCTGACATACTACTTTCGCCACGTCAGGCAGGAGTAAACACACCACTAAAAATCTTAGATTATTTTAAGGCTGGCGGTGCAGTTGTTGCTACAGACATTCCTGCCAATAGATTACTGGTCGATGAATCGACAGCAGTGTTGACAGCAATAGACGATGTATCATTTGCAAAAGGGATTGTTACCTTGATTGATGATGCTAATTTGCGGAACAAGATTGCAACTGCTGGTCATGAGATGTATCGTGGTAAATATAACTTTAGTGAGTTTAGTAGAATGATAGGTGAATGTTATTTAACAGTAGTCAGTAGTCAGTAGTCAGAATTCAGTAGGAAAGGTAAAAAATGAAAATAGTTGCAGATACCCATGTGCATATCTACCCATGTTATAACATAGAGCACTTTTCTACTATATTTGAACGTAACCTAAAGAGTGTTGGCACTGGTCAGACAATAAGGTTGGGGTTCATGACTGAACGATACGACTGCAGCTTCTTTGATGATGTTAAAGATGGCAAGATGGACTTATCAATGTCATGTGGCGATATAAAAATGGGGCCAGATGAGAGCTCGCTGATTCGAGATAACGGTTCAGGTGAAAAATGTATTTTGTTGCCGGGTCGTCAGGTGGTAGCAAAAGAGCGTATAGAAATATTGGCGTTAGCCACTACAGCAAAGATTCCCGATGGCATGTTGGCGATCGATACCGTGACAATGATTTTAGATAATGGCGGAGTGCCAGTTGTGGCATGGGCACCAGGGAAATGGTTTGGTGCACGTGGTGAGGTTGTTAAGAATTTGCTGGATAGCTTTGACCCGACTAAACTTTTGATAGGTGACAGTAGTATGCGTCCAACGATATGGGCAGAGCCATTTATTATGCGTGATGCACGTAAGCGTGGCTTTAGAATAATTGCTGGCTCTGATCCGCTACCATTTGCTGGAGAAGAAAAAATCGCGGGTACATACTGTTCCGTCTTTGATGCTCAGTTCGATATCGCATATCCGCTAGAATCAGCACGCAATGTTTTATGGAATGCAAATGATATTTATACCGTTGGGCATCGTGGTGGGCCTATAAAAACTTTGCTGAGAATGTATAAGAACGCCAAAGCAAAATAGGTCAGTATCCAGCGAGTTGCTTCCGGTTTAAAGGTCGTGATGTGTGTTTGTGAAGTAGGTGCCTATCTCCGAGAGGCACCAGTGTGATGAAACCTCTCGGAGATAGGTTTCTACTTGAGTGTAGCAACACTTCGAAACTGATTTAGTGTTACTGTTCAACTACGCTACTACTAGAATCGTACCTATCATGGAATTTTTATGCCGGTGGCGGTGAATTTGATTCTCTTTTTCTTGTATAGCGCGCCTAGTGCTTGTTTAAATGCTTTTTTGCTGACGTTGAATGTTTCGCGGATTTTTTCTGGTGAGCTTTTGTCGTTGAATTCCATGTTTCCACCATTTGCTTTGAGTGCTTCGATGATAGTCTCTGTTAATGGAGCAATTCGTGTTTTGTAGCCCGCTTGATCTAGCCCAAGATCGATTTTATTGTCGGGGCGTATTGCGCGAACATAGCCTGTCATTGTTTTGCCGGACGGAAGTGGTGTTGTTATATCGCTATGGTAAAGTAGTCCGCCGTAGGCGTTCTCGACAATAGCGTTGTAGCCAAGAGGGGTCATGCCAGCAATTAGGATGTTTACTTTGTCACCTTCTTGATATGGCGGGAGCTCTTTGGATAGGTGGCGTGAGTACCTGGTGGTTGCAATTATTCTCTCTGATTTTTGGTCTACCTCAATATATACTACTACACGGTCGCCAGGATTTAGTGGATTGGCCTGTTCGCGGAATGGGAGTAGGAGATCTTTGGATAAGCCCCAGTTAAGAAAAGCGCCGATTTTTTCGTTGATGCTTACTACTTGTAGACATGCGAAGTCGCCAACTTGAGCGAGTGGTTGCTCTGTTGTTGCTATAAGGCGTTCTTCTGAGTCTAAGTAGATGAATACTTCTGCTTCGCCGCCGGGCTTCATATCGTTGGATATGTAGCGGCGCGGGAGTAGTATGTCTCCATGCTCTTTACCGCCGTCAAGGTATAGTCCCTGTTCAGCTTCACGTAGTATTGTTAGAGTATTATATTTTCCGATTATTGACATGCAGGTAGTCTGCCACGGATGAATGAATAAGGAAAGAAGTAAATAAATGGTGAAGGGGTAAGGGTAAGGGGTGAAAACGGTGCGCTATTGAGGGCATTTCGGCTCCGCTCAATGAGCACTGATCCTGAGGGCTGTAACTAATTATTGCGAAGCCGAGGGTTTAATACCCCGTAGCTTGCTGCGGCGTCAATTGTAGGGCTGGAACGGCTTCCTCCGTCGTTCCGCATAAAGGAACTATGGCGGACATGGAGGTACGATGCCTTCCAGCCAGGCCCGGCGGGAAGGTTTCGCAAGCTCAACCGTTCCAGCCCTACAATAAATAGGTGCCTTCGGGGCTTGCTCTGAGGAACATTATTTATTCACTATTTTCACGCCGCAGTTACTGCAGTAGTTGGCGTGATTGTCAAGAATGGGGTTGTTGCATTTTTCGCAGGTATGTTGTGTGTGGTGGTTCTTTTTTTCTTCGGCAAATTGAACGGTGACAATGCCGGTAGGGACGGCGATTATGCAGTAGCCCATTATCATGATTAGCGAGGCGATGGCTTGTCCGAGCGGGGTGGTGGGCGCGATATCGCCGTAGCCAACGGTTGTTAGGGTTACTATTGCCCAGTAGATACTTAGTGGGATGTTGGTGAATCCGCTTTCGGCATCTTCGATCATAAACATAACTGAGCCTAGGACTACAACAAGTGCTAGGATGGTAAGGAGGAAGATAGCTATTTTGCGTTTGCTACTGCGGAAGGCTCGTATTAGGTCATCTGCATCTTGTTGGTAGCGGGTTAGTCGTAGAATCTGGAATACGCGTAGTGTACGTACTATTCTGATTGCTTGTAGAAATCGCATGTTTGGATAGATGATACCTATGTAGGTTGGCAGGACTCCTAGTAGATCGACTATGCCGAAAAAGCTTTTGGCATATTGTGTAGGTTTGGGTGCGCACCAAAGGCGTATAATATATTCGAGTGTGTATATTGCAGTAAAGAATATCTCGGCTATGGAGAGTGTTTTACCAAAACGTAGTTGAATTGATGTTACAGTCTGTAGCATTACGCAGGTGACACTGGTGAGAATGCTGATGATTAAGAGGATATCGTATAGCTGCCCAGCAGGGGTTTTGGATTCGAAGATGATCTGGTATATACGTTTTTTTAGAGCTGATTGTTCTGTTTTCATTTTGACTTATGTTTTTTATCGTTTTTTTTGTTTAAGCAGGTTGAACAGCATATATCGCTACACATGCGACAGGAGAAGCAGTCTTTACAGTTATGTTTGCGCTGACTGGCAGGTTGTTGCTCGGGCTCGTATACGAGTCCTTCTACTCCTCTTATTTTTATCCATGGCATAAAATCAAGGGTAAAGGGTAAATAGTGATGGGTAAAGGGTAAAAAGGTGTAAAGTGAAATTAACAACTATTCATTATTCGCTATTCACTATTCACTATTTTTATTACTATTTGTCTGGTTCTAATTTATAGGAGTTTTGATTTTGAGTAGCGTTTTAGTTTCAGAGAGTTTTATTTCGATTCAAGGTGAGTCAACGTACTCTGGGTTGAGCTGTTTTTTTGTTCGGCTCACAGGGTGTAATTTACGTTGTAATTACTGTGATACGGAATATGCGTATAGTGGTGGAACTGAGATAGATGTTACGGAACTGGTGCAGGCGCGCCTGGCTTCGGGCGCAGCGATTGCTGAGATTACTGGTGGCGAGCCGCTGTTGCAGGATGGTTTTACTGCGTTAGCAAAAGTGCTACGTGATTCTTCTGAACAACCTGTATTGGTTGAGACTAATGGGTCACAGGATATAGAGTTGATTCCGGAGGGTGTTATTGCGGTTGTGGATGTGAAGTCACCTGGTAGTGGGGAAGGTGATTCTTTCTATATGCCTAATATTGATAAGCTACGCGATTATGATGAGGTGAAGTTTGTTTTAAGTGATGAGTCTGATTATGTATGGGCTAAGGATTTTATTCGAGAACATGGTTTAATAGATAAGTGTCATGCGGTGCTGTTTGGAGCTGTCGCTGGTAAGCTTGATGTTGGTACATTGGGTCAGTGGATTGTGGCGGATAAGTTGGGTGTACGTTTACAGGTTCAGTTACATAAGATTATCAATGTGGCGTAGGGGCAATCATTTGCGGGTGCCTATAAAATAAGGAAGAGTATGAAGAAGGCGGTTGTTTTATTATCGGGCGGAATGGATTCTGTGACATTGTTGCATTATGTTAAGCAGCGTTTGGATGTGGATGAACTATATGCGTTATCGTTTGTGTATGGTCAGAAGCATGCCTGTGAGCTGGATATGGCGCGATGGCAGGCTGATGTGGCCGGGGTGCTTGAGCATAAGGTGATAGATATTTCTTTCTTTGGTGAATTGATTCATGGTTCTTCTGCGTTGACTGATGCTGACCTAGAGGTTCCTGATCTTGATGATGTTGATGAGGAACATCGCGAGCAACCTATAACGTATGTGCCGCACAGAAATCTCGTAATGTTGTCACTGACGGCTAGTTATGCTGAGGCGCTTGGTGCAACGGATGTATTCTATGGTGCGCAGGCTCAGGATGAATATGGGTATTGGGACTGTACAAGTGGCTTTGTGAAGAAGTTGAATGAGGTGCTTAACCTGAACCGTGTTGAGCCAGTTACTGTACATGCGCCGTTTACGGAGAAGAGTAAGACTGATATTGTCAGATTAGGGCTGGAGCTGGATGTAGATTATGAGCATACATGGTCATGTTATCGTGGTGGTGATAAGCCGTGTGGAACATGCCCTAGTTGTGTTGAGAGAGAAAAAGCATTCTGTAATGCAGGAATTAAATAATAGTAGGAGTAGACTTATCTGTCTGCCCTTTTAAGGAGAAATGAAATATGAATGTTCCTTTATTGGATTTAAAGGCGCAGTATGCGCCGATTAGGGATGAAGTACGTAAGGTTATGGATGAGGTGTGCGATGCACAATATTTCATTTTGGGGCCTAAGGTGGAGCAGTTTGAAAAGAATGTTGCAGAATATTGCGGTGTTAAACATGCTGTTGGTGCTTCTTCTGGTACGGATGCGCTATTGATGGCGATGATGGCGCTTGATATTGGTGCTGGTGATGCAGTTATCACGAGTACATATACATTTTTTGCTACTGCTGGCTCGATTGCTAGATTAGGTGCCACACCGATATTTGTTGATATTGACCCTGTAAGTTTTAACATTGATCCTGAGCAGGTGCGTGCCGTTCTTGCTAATCCGCCAGAGAATGTAAAGGGTATGAATATCAAGGCAATAGTGCCGGTTCATCTTTATGGGCAGATGGCAGATATGGATTCTCTGTTGGAAATAGCATCTGAGTTTGGTGTTAGTGTTATTGAAGATGCAGCGCAGGCGATTGGCGCTGAGTATCCTTCCAAAGATGGAGTACGGCGTGCTGGGGCAATGGGTGATATGGGATGTTTTAGCTTTTTCCCGTCAAAAAATCTTGGTGGTTTTGGTGATGGCGGTATGGTTGTGACTAATGATGATGCATTGGCAGATAAGTTGCGTAAGTTGCGGAATCATGGAATGGCACCAAAATATTATCATCAATTTGTGGGCGGTAACTTTAGACTGGATGCTTTGCAGGCGGTTGTGCTGGATGTGAAGTTGAAATATCTGGATGAATGGCATGCGGCTCGCCGTGATAATGCGGCAGTTTACAATAAAGCATTTGCCGGATCATCTGTAGAGACGCCAGCGACTATTTATGCCGATACAGCCGCTGTCAATTATCATATTTATAACCAGTATATTATTCGTGTGGAAGATCGTGATGCGGTACGAGATCGTTTGTTGGCAAATGATATTGGCTGCGATATCTACTATCCTGTCCCTATGCATCTTCAGGAATGTTTTAGTGACTTAGGGTATAAGTTGGGAGATTTCCCGATTAGCGAGCAGGCTGCGAACGAGACATTGGCTCTACCTATCTATCCGGAATTGACGGATGATATGCAGGAATATGTGGCGGGAGTAGTTAAAGCTGAACGGTGAGCATTCGGCGGTGCGCTATGTGAAAATGTAGCAACGAATGAGGAACCCAGCGAATAAAAAACTTTTCTCTATGAAAAGGTGATTTGACAAAATGATTTTGGGACAGAATAATTTTTACTCGGCGGTGGCTGTGCTACAAGCTGATATCTAGTATCTGATAACTAATGACTATTTTAAACGGTGCGCTATGAAGAGAAGGAGTGGGGGGAATGAATAGAAAAGCATTTTTTTTGCTGATGATGGTGGTCTTGTCGTGTGGATGTTTTTCGAAGAAGATGGATCGGGATAGTCGTGCTGGACTGCATAAGCAGTTTGTGGGATATGGTGATGTTAATCATTGGTATGAAGGAAATATCGCTAAGAAGCTAGATCTATTGGTTAAGTATGATGTGGGGTGCTATTCAATTGAATTTTTTGGCTGGGGTGAGTCTGATAAATATGCGGTTCCAGATGAGTTAGAGAAGAAGTGGCAGGAGCTTGTGCAGGCTGCACGTGCTAGAAGAGTTACTGTCATGGTCAGCATTGTGAATGACAATAAAGGTCTTGGTAAGTATGGGGATAACAAGAAGAGTCTTGCTGAGTATCGATCGCAATTGGAGCGTGCGGCAGAGATTATTGCCGCTACGGGGCCTGAGCGTATTCTTGTGCAACCTGTAGGGGAGACTAGAACGGAAACTGGCCGTTGGTTTGATGGATATTGCGTTGATAAACTTGGGCCGCTTGGTTTTGAGCTTATCTACAATGGCGGTAGCCGTCCTAAAAATGCGCCTCGTGGCTTTCATGCATTTGCTTATCATCCTGCAACAACATCTTCGACTATAGCTTCGGGGGCAATAGTGGTTACAGATCATAGTAGACTGCTTAGTGAACTGCAGAAAGGTGGTCTTTATGGCTATGCAAAGCCTGAGCGTTTAGAACTGTATGCAAAGAAATGCATCTCTGGCGGACATAGTTTTATCTATTACGGATTTGCACATAAGCATGTAGATGTGGATGCTTTGAAGGCGCTTGCAAAAGTGCTGTGATAAAAAAGGTCCACGGTGAGTTGAGAATAAAAGCGTTATGCGGAATAGTTTTTAGGTTGATTTTGTGTGGTGGATAGTTTTAAGTGTGTGATGATTATTTTCCGAATTGTGTGGTTTGTTTAAGGGAGGAGTTGTGTAATGCTTTCGACAGTGTTTTCTGGGGCTGTGTATGGTGTGGATTCTTTTGCTGTTGAGATCGAGGTTGATGCTGGACATGGTGATCCGCAGGTGATTATTGTTGGTTTGCCGGATGCCGCGGTTAAAGAAAGCAAGGATCGCGTTCGTACTGCAATTGTGAATTCTGGATTCAAGCCGCATCCTGGTCGGCTGACAATTAATTTGGCTCCCGCTGATATCAAGAAGGAAGGGCCGGTCTTTGATCTACCAATTGCGATTGGGATGTTAGCTGCACAGAAGGAGTTTGGTGGAGAGCGTTTGGATCAGTTTGTGATGGTTGGTGAGCTTGCGTTAAGCGGAGAGATCCGCAGAGTGAAGGGAGTATTGCCGATTGCATTACAAGCACGTAAAGATGGCAGGCGTGGTATTATTGTTCCCTGTGATAATGCAGAGGAAGCTGGTG
>DAOVUR010000083.1 GCA_030632465.1 bacterium
AATATGTTGGGAGCTGTTTTATAGTGAGGCTATGTAGGTATATATTTATTGTTGCTGTATTGCAGTTGCTTATGGCTGGTGTGGTGTTCTGCCAGTCTAGTTCTGCTCCATTGGCAGTGTATGGACCTGATCGTTTGGCATTAAAGTTTGATAATACTGAGGATGTCAATATTCCTGATTATGCAACGTTTCGTATCGGGCCTTTCTACTCTACAGTATCGATTAGTCAGGAATTTGGTTATCGCTGGTCAGCAAGCACCGGTACTGGTACGGATTATCTGATTGAAGGTCGTCGTGGTGAGATTCTTAAGGATGGTCCTGAGTTTCCTTTGATTACAACGTTGGGTTTTAGAAATTTTGTGCTGATAACGAGGAATATGGATCTGGATATCTCCTTTTGGCTTAGTTATGAATATTATCCGTTGGAGACGCAGGAAGGTGGTTTTTTCTTCGATCTGCCAGAGGATGGTGCCATGGGATTTATCACTTTAAACTACCGTATAACGCCGATGGTGACGGGGTCTGTATATGATAGGTTTATCTATCGAGCTGATTATCTTGATACTCGCGGATATTCTGATCGTTATGGGGGTGAGCGTTATGAACATATTGAAAATACAGTAGGAACAAGTCTCGATTGGGCTTTTGCGAAGGATAAAACTGTACGTGGGGCCGTATATCGTCAAGATGTTATTCCTTTTAGTGACGGTTTTGATGATCAGGAGCGGACTTCATATCAGGAGATGTTGGAATATTCACAACAGATAATTGGTAATGTATCTGTTGGGGCTAATGTAAGTTTTAATCAGACTGAGTATAAGGTTGATTACAGGCCGGATAATAGTTATCGGACATTTTATCTTTTTGCTAGATATAATGATGGACTGGGAGATGATGCTGGACTTCATCTAAAGATGAGTGATTTCACAACTGCGTCAGTTGGTATTGGTTATTCTGCTGGTTTGAATGGGAATATCAACTTTGGTGAGTCGGTGCAGGAGTTAGATGGTGTGGTTTCTACCAATGATATTTCCGGTAGGTATGACACTAATTATGGTGATTTTGCACAGTTTTTATGGTTTGCAAATATAAAAACGTTATTGCGTGAGGATGTTTGGCATTCTTTGGGTTATTCTAGCAGTGTTAATACTGGTTATCGTTCAGCCTTTGAATTTGTTGATAGTCTTGAGTATAGGTTAGAGTGGAATGGTGCGGCAACGACAGCAACTTTAGTTTCTGAATATAGGTCAACTACACCGAGTGGTGTTTTGTTTAGCGACTATACTGATTGGATTACACGATTGGATGTGATTTATCCTTTGACTCGAAAGATAGCATTAAATGGTGCTTTACGTTATCAGATACGTGAAAATGCTGGCGTTTTAATTGGTGAGGATCTCTATGATCCTGAGACGATTTCTAGTTATAATACATGGATGGGACGCCTAGGTGCAGAGTTTTATGTGACAAAATCTATTAGGTTTTATACGTACTATACGCATGTGTCACGTGATAGTGATGATGAGGATCTGGTATATACGCGTGATATTTTTGAGGCGACATTTCGTTACACATATAATTTCTAGATTGATTATGGTGTAGAGGGTATTGATGTGAATTTTGCAAAGAAAATAGTTTTAATGGCTGCGGCAGCATTATTGGTAATGTGGGCTATTGGTAATTTTGGGCGTATAACTGATGATGATGAAGGTTTTATACGATTTGTTCTTGGCTGCATTTTCGCCATATTTATCCTTTTGCGCTGGAAACGTAGAGATGTCGAGCCTAAGTTACCGGGTTGGGTGATGCCTTTGCTGGGTGGTATTGGTGCCTTGATGGCGCTGTATGGCATTATCTTCTCGGTGCATCAGTTTGAGTGGCTTGGTTTGATTTTGATTTTGTATGCCTGTTTGCGTTGGGCATTACCGGTACGGTATGGCGCTGATATTGCCTTGGCATTATTTATGTTGTATTGGGTGCATCCATTGCCGGGTAAGCTGTTTGGGCAGTTTCAGATGATGATGCAGTTGATTTCGGTGAATGTATCGGAGTGGGCATTGCATGGTCAGAATGTTAGGGTCTGGGCTGATGGTGTTGTGCTCTATACGAATGGTGCTACATTTGGGGTGCCTGAATCATGCAGTGGTATGCGTACGGCTGTGACGGTTGTATTATGTACTTTAGGAACAGGGATTCTTCTTCGCTTAAAGTGGTATCAGCTCTTGTCATTTCTGGTTCTTAGTGTAGTGCAGGTTCTAGTTTTTAATGTGATTCGTATTAGTGGTATGGTTTTTTGGTCGCCACGGATGCCTCCAGAATGGGCAACAACTTTCCTGCATGACACGCTTGGTATATTCCTTTTTATGTCAATCATGATTATACAGCTTGAGATGTCATGGTATAAATATTGGTCTGATAAACGCATACGGCTTAAGACTGGTATTTTGCAAGGAGAGCTTGAGTCGCCTGATCTCGGAACGGTGCTGCCGCATTTTTGGAGGTTTTTATCTCGCAAGGGAACGTATGTTACACTAGGTGTGGTTCTGATATTGGTTTTGCTTTTTTCTGTTATTAAATCTCGACCTAGTCATCGTAATGAGATGGTTCGTGAGGTTGTTCCTGGATTGGTGGAGCGAGATCCAGAGCTTGCCAGTAGGGCAATAGAGCAAGTGTTAGCGTACGATCCTGGTGATATCGAGATGCAGTCTGAACGTATACGAGTTTTATTGAAGCAGGAGCGGTTCGAAGAGGTGTTGGTAAGAATTGATGAGCTTGATAATGAACCAAGCCTTATACAGATTGTCTGGAAAAGTTGGGCGCTAATGGCGCTTGATCGCGTTGATGAGGCTGTAGCTGTTATTAGTGGCTTGCCGGAAGATGTTAAGCAGCTGCCGGGTATTGCGATTGTTCATGCCGAATATGCGGCAAGGCAGAATGAGCCAGAAGATGTAAGTAAAAATATTGTATTGGCCGCAAAGTGGACGGCGCTTTCGCCACGAGTTCGTAACCTTTTTCCCTATTTAGCCGCAAGAGAGCAGTGGGGTGCAATCGCCGCATGCAATAGTGATGTTCCTTTTGAAAAGGTGTCGAGTGCGTTAATAGCCATTAGAGCTAACCTTCGTGAGCGAGATATAATTGGTGCTGAACAGGTATTGCGAGTTGCCCTAGATGTTTGGCCGGAAGATGCAAAGTTTCTTAGATATATTACGTGGGTAGCACTTAATCGTCCTGGTGAAGGGTGGGAGGACAGAATGGCTGCTAACTTTAAGGCTAATGTGATGGATCTACCAGTTGATCTTTTGGCTGAATATCTTGGGAACTGCTTTAAGTTACGACGGCCAGATTTAGCATGGATTGCCTATGTGCATTTGCGGCAGGAAGATCCTGATGATCCGGCGTTGCCGTTGGCAGTGGTGCAGTTTGGTGAAGACTGGTTTAAGTTTGCAAGAAAAGATGTTGGCGTTCCTGTTGATGAAAAGGGGCTGCGCTTGGATTTACGGGAATTGTATAAATTAACTGCAAATATAGAGCCATTAAAATCATTTTGGGATGAAGTACCACTGCAGTCTGAGTTAGCGGCTGACGATATAGAGCAGTTGCGTGCTGTCAGTTTAGTGAAATGTCTTTTTGAGCTGAAGAAAAGAAGTGATGCTGGTTTGTTGAGCTATCGGATGCAGATTATGTATCCATTTGTATTGGCAATTGATGGCGATTATGCGCTTGCTCACAGAATGCTGGCAGAGTTGTTAACGCAATATCCTGATAAAAAGGGTGATTTACTTTTACGTCAAGCAACGTTGTATACGCAGGAAAAGCGGTGGGGTGAGGTGTATGAGACTTTAAGAGAGTATAATACTGCGGATATCGATATGACGTTAGGCGCAGTTCTCCAGAACATCAATGCGATGATTCATCTGGATATGGGGATTTCTGCCATGCAGTTGATTGCGGATACTCAAAAAGTTTTTCCTGGCGCAAAACAACTTGCTTTGTCGGAGGTGGCTTTATGGACTATGTTTGGGTTTAATGAGGATGCGCTGTTTGTGCTGGATAAAGCTGGCCTTGTTGGTGGCGCGATAATCTCGCCACAACTGCTTTATTACACTGGTCGTTTTAAAGAAGCTGATAAAATGAGTAAAGTGTGGGGGTTGCGTCTTAAGAAGAATGGAATAGAGAAGAGTACGCTTTTACGATTTGCGCCGGCAGAATTGGTTATAGCTGACACGTGGCCTAAGCCTTTTTCTGATGAAGATCTACAGGCGCGTATTGTTGTTTTTGAGAAAGTGGCTAAAGATGCATCAAGCATATTTTCCCGACAATTGGCCGAGAAGACTGTTGCGTGGTGTAAGTCTGGCGGAAAATTGGCAGATGAGAATATTGATGAGTGGGAGGCTATTGGGCGTGATAAGTTTGAAAAAGGTGATGCATTACATCGTCTGACACTCTTGGCTATACAGCAGGAGCATTATCCAACCGCTAAGCGAGCCTTACTTCGTGCTATTAAGTTTATGCCGCATAGTCCTGTTTTGCATCGCATGCAGATTAAATTAGCTAAGGGGTATGCAGGTATTGTTAAGGCAGCACGAGAAGCTTGCCCTAATGATTCTGAGATTTGGTTAGCTGATATGGTGGTTAGTATTAGTAACGATACAGGTTTTGTTAGTGATATGGTAATTCAGGCGGCGAGTAATTCAGCATACTCTGTGAGAAATGTTGTTCGTGCTGGAGATATGTTGTATAGCAAAAATATATTTGCACCAGCAAAAGTAGCATCGGAATATGGTGTTAAGCATGGTTATGGTATTTTGCCAGCATATGTGCTGGGATTACGTTGCGCAATCGAGGATGAGGATTGGTCTACAGCTATGAGGATGGCGCTTGGTGGTGCGTATATCGCAAATGATCCGACACCTTTTTATAAGACAATTGTGCAGATCAAGATGATACAGAGAAAGTCGGATGGTGAGTTAATTAATGCTTTAGAATATTTGCGTAATAAAAGTGGTGATAACTCAGTATGGATAGAGAATCTTGGTTTTGTCTATTATAAAAATAAAAATATGAGTCGAGCATTAAGTGTGTTGGCACCACTTATAGAAAATAATATTAAAGAAGTTCGTACTGATTCATTGATATTGGCCGCAGAAGCTGCTCGGCAACAGGGGGAAGGGCGACAGGCGATCAATATAATAGAAGCTGCACATAGGTTGCATCCGAAAGATATATCGGTTCTGAATAATCTTGTCTACTATCTTTCAATGAATCCGGCAACGGTGGCAAAGGCGCATTTGAAAATAGAGAGTCTATTAGCAGGTGGTAGCGATTCGTTTGAGATTCTTGATACAGTGGCTATGGTTTATCTGTATAGCGGTAATCTAGAGTTGGCACGTAGGTATATGGATAAAGCAATAGCTATCATGCCACCTGATGATCCGCGGGCATTAGAAACGCGTCTTAATATGGCTAAAATACTCTTGTTATCTGGGAATATGGCGGAAGCAAAAGATATTATTGATAACGTGGGAAAGAATCCAGATAGAAACTTTGTTGTCGATGAAAAGTCGAAGGTTTTGCTAGAAGAGGTTGAGAAGGCAATAAAAAATCAGTAGTAAGGTTGTTGATCATTGGCTTTGTGGTTGACTTTGTGTGTCGAAACAGGATATACAGAACAGTTCATGTGAATAGAAAATTATCTAATTTTATAAGAATAATGGCAGGGTAGATAGAGTATGCAACGTTTTTTGTTACTATTATTAGTGAGTGTTATGATTTTTTCGGGGGTCGGATGTGCTACTCGACCTAATGTAACCGCAGAGCAGTATTTGGCAACACTAGAGGCTGATGTGGCGGTGGTAAATAATGATATCCCTGCAGGATCTGACGCTCCTGATGCTCCTATGACTGGTCTGCCACCTCTTCCGGACGGCCGTGATGATTCTGGTGTTGATGAGTTTCTGGATAGTGGTGTTGATTCAATTACTATTCAGCCTGACTGCTTGTTAATGATTAATGTAGCGGAAGATCCTTCGCTTGATGGTAGTTATACGGTTAATAATCTTGGTGCGGTGCAGCTGAAGTATGTAGGGCCAGTGTTTCTTTTTAATAAGACTGAGCGTGAGGCTGCTCGAAAGATTGAAGAAGTGTTGAAAACGAGGAACTTTAGCAAGGCTAATGTTAAGGTTAGAATTCTCAGGGCGTCATACGATAGCATAAAAATTGTTGGAGCTATTGTTAAGCCTGGTATTGTGAGGATTGGTGCAGGAGATTCTATATCTTTAAATGATCTACTATTACGTGCTGGCGGCCTTAATGTTCCTGCCAACAAAGTTAAAGTAAGTATTGTTAAAGGTGGATTACAGTCCCCGCTTTCATATTCACTGGCTGGCGAGGATTACTATCTTATTGATGATGAAGGTATTCCTAAAGTTCCATCAATTAGACTTCGCAATAATGATCTTATCAGGGTTATTGTTGGTGGCAAGGTTACTGCCAAAGATGTTGATGGCGGCGTGACCGAAAGTAAGAATGAGTCAAAAACTTTGTTAGTGCTTGGTGAGGTTAGGCGAAAGGGTTTTATTACTTTTGGTCCAACGGAGCGATGTACTATGATGAATCTTATATTTAAGATGGGTAGCTTACCACCTTATGCAAAGACAAAAGCTATTAGGGTTATAAGAAAAAATGATGCTGGTGAAGATGTGGAATTTGTTGTAAATGCCAAACGCATTATGAAAGAAGGTAACCCTGAGGAAGATTTCCAGTTGGAAGATGGTGACCGTGTAATTGTTCCTGCTCGCCGCATTAGTCTTTTCTAGAAGTACGAGGACTTATAGTTTATCATGCAGTTTATGTTTGGCTGCAAGGTGTCGACTCTCTCAACCGTTTTTTCCTGCGGTCTATTGTGAGATGTCAGATGTTAAACTTTCATTTCTCCTTTACTCCTTCACTCCGCACGCGCCCATACATGCTTACTCACATACAGCGCATTTCGGATGTCTGTTAAAAGCATGAGTTCTATTCTATTACAATTCTCATTTGGAAGATTTTCATGTTAATATTCTATTTAATTATGCTATATTATCAAGCGTTACAACTATATAGGCACTTGGGATTGTGAATATATGGTTTATTGACGATGTTTTACCAGGTTCACGTAGCGGTAGATATCTTACTGAGTAGAAAATTAAGGAATATGAAATGCCACAAGAGATAGAAGAAAATGAGCAGATAGACATTAGATTGTATATAGGAATGGTGTTCTTTCATTGGAAGACTATTGTTGTATGTTTTCTCTACGCACTGCTTGGTGGTGTATTGTATATTGATTTTACAGCTCCTCAATATGAGGCAAGTTGCGCTATCTCTATCTTTCGTGATCCTTTAACCACGGTAACTTCAGCGGCAGGTCAGTGGGCGCGTCCATCTACGCATGCGCGACTATTGTCTAGTGCAGATTCTCGTAATCGTACGGTTGATCAGCTGTTTGATGAGTGGTCGGAGCAGGTTGGTGGACGGCAGGCGATGGATCTTCCTGTTTCTGCTAGACCTGGTAGGGCAGGTGTTGTGATCTCTGTTAAGTCTGTTAATCGTGATTATGCAATAGTTTTTCTTGATACGCTTCTGGCACAGCATGAGGTGCAGTGGCGAAGTAAACAGCGACAATCTATGAGTAATGCCATGAAGGCGCTTCTGGCAGAGATTGCTTTGACCGAGGAAAAGATTGAGGAGGCTCAAAACAACATCATAGAGTATATCCGACTAAATGATTTGACGCGCCAGACTATTAGGGCCTCTGTTGAGGAAGGTTTCATTAAACGTATCATGCATAGGCGGACAGCGCTAGAGACTGAGCTTTTCATGATGGAGACAGCGAATCCTGATCTAAAGAACTCTAATCTTGCGGTGATATCAGCTGTAGATAGTATGGC
>DAOVUR010000037.1 GCA_030632465.1 bacterium
GGTCTGACCCTGAAGGAGGGCAGTTTCCAGGTCTGACCCTGAAGGAGGTAATATTAAACCTGAAGGAAGCAACAGCCTTATATTTAGAGGAGTTTCCTTAGAGGTGCTTAAAAAATAATGTTTTTTTATTTTTATCTTTTTACGGTTGGGTATTGACATAAGAGCGAAAATTTAGGACAACACTGCCTTGATAATTAAAGAAGTATTGGGCCTGGGTGGCGGAATTGGCATACGCAACGGACTTAAAATCCGTCGGGAGTTAAATCCCTTGGGGGTTCAAGTCCCCCCCCAGGCACCAGCCTTCGCGACAAGCTAGCTTGTCGACTACGGCTGGCAGGCCAGCCTTTGCAATTAGCTAGTCGGATGGCAAGCCAGGTTACGCCGAGGTTAAGCAGTACACTGGGAATTAAGTTTGTTTCTTATTTTTTGTTTGTAAAGTTAGACGCGTCTAACTTTTGGGGCAACTGGAGATAGAGTAATGAGTGAAGTACAGGTAACTTTTCAACCGTCAGGGCAACGTGTATTTGTTTTGCCCGGTACATCATTGCTTGAAGCTGCTGGGCGCGTTGGTATCATTTTACAGACTCCATGTGGTGGTGCCGGTACATGTGGAAAGTGTCTTGTTAAGGTTATCTCTGGTGATTGTAACGCTGCCGAATCATGTGATGATACATTGTCTGATGATCTAATTAATCAAGGGTATCATCTTGCTTGTCAGACTAAGGTCATGGGTGAGTTGGTGGTTGATATTCCTGAGGAGTCGATGTTTGAAAGTCGGCAGCAGATTCTAGAGGATGATTTAGGTGCTGAGCTTGAGGTGAATCCTGTTGTCTATAAAAAATATTTCAAGCTGGATGCGCCGACTAGTACGGATGATCGTTCCGATGAAACTCGCTTGATGGATGCTATAGGTGAAGTTGAGGTGTCAATTGAACAATTACGTTGTATGCCTAGCTTGATGAGGAATAATGATTGGGCGGGTACTGCCGTACTGTCCGGTGACCGTTTGCTTGCAGTCGAACAAGGTGATACTTCAGGTAAGGTGTATGGTGTCGCATTTGATATAGGGACAACAACTGTTGTTGGTACACTATTTAATCTGCTTACTGGCGCTGAGTTGGCGGTTGAGTCGCAAATGAATGGGCAGATCGCGCATGGTGATGATGTTATTTCTAGGATATTGAAGGTTCGTGAAGATACTGTGGCTCTTGCGGAATTACAGCGGGTTATTGTAGGAACCGCGAATGATATTATTAGCAGTTTATGTGGCAAAGCTAAGATAGAGCACGATCATATTTATGAGGTTGCGATTGCTGGTAATGCAACTATGCAACAGATTTTCTGTGGACTTAATCCAGCTGCGTTGGGTGAGGTGCCGTTTGTTCAGGTGTTTGATCGTTCCTTAACTTTGCAGGCTAATAAGCTTGGGTTGCTGGTGAATGTTGGTGCGGATCTATTTGTTATGCCGCAGATTGGCGGTTTTGTTGGGGGTGATACAGTTGCCGGAATGGTTGCTGCACGTATTGATAAATGGGATAAACCTGTTCTGTTGGTTGATATAGGAACTAATGGAGAGATTGTTCTGTGTCATGATGGAAAACTTTTGGCAACATCTGCCGCTGCTGGCCCGGCCTTTGAGGGGGCTCGTATTACGCAAGGTATGCGTGCAGCAGCTGGTGCTATTGAAAAAGTTATTATTAATGGTGACGTTGAAATTAATGTGATTGGTAATGTAACTCCTGTTGGTCTTTGTGGAACTGCTTTGATTGATGCTGTGGCTGGTATGTTGCGGGCTGGTGTGCTGGATGAAACTGGTCGTATATTGTCGACGGATGAGGTTGATAGCTCAATGTCTTCTCTATTGAAAGATAGGTTGATAGAGCGTGATGGTAATGTTGATTTTCTTCTGGCTGGTACTGTCGAAAAGAATCCTATTTATATTTATCAAAAAGATGTGCGTGAATTGCAACTTGCTAATGGTGCGATTCGTGCAGCTGTAAATATTCTGTTGCGTCGTGCTGGAGTTGATCCTGCTGATTTAGGATATGTCTTGCTGGCGGGAGCATTTGGTAATTTTATTCGTCGTAGCAATGCGCGTAGGATAGGGTTGTTGCCACAAGTTGCTTGTGGTGCAATTAGGTTTATCGGTAATGCGGCATCGTTGGGGGCAAAGCTTGTTCTGATGTCATCTAACGAGAGACAGTATGCTGATGAGTTATGTAAGCGTACAGAGCATATAGATCTTTCGCTAGATTCTGAGTTTCAGATGGAGTTTGGTATGGCTATGATCTTTCCAGATGATGATTTTGATGCCTGTATTGATGAGTGAAAATAGTGAATAATTAATAGTGAATAGTGAATAGTTATGGTGGGTTTTTATTAGTAAAAGCTAGGGGTCGGAGGTCGGAAGTCGGAGGTCAGAAGTCAGAGGATTCAGGGACCAGTTAGGGACATTGAGCGGCTTGTCAGGGCGTAGCCTTTTGCGAAGCCTGGAGCCGAAATGCCCCGTGGTAAGGGAAGTGGAAAAGCTGAATAACGAACAAGGATTAACGATTTTAGATTTGTGAATAGATTAATGAATACTTCATCATTCGTTAATCGGTGTTCCTTGTTCTTGAATCATTTGAATAGAAATATAAAATGGACCTCTGGTCCGTTTAGGAGCATGATATATCTACGTGGTAAAATAATATGAAATATAAATATCTATTTGGACCAGTGCCGTCGCGGCGCTTTGGGCGTTCGTTAGGGGTTGACTTGACTCCGTTTAAAACCTGTTCGCTGAACTGTATATTTTGTCAGCTTGGACGTTCTGATGCTACTGCGGCGGATCGTAGTGAGTATGTGCCGGTTAATGAGGTGATAGCTGAGCTGGAACATTGGTTAGCACATGATGGGGTGGCAGATTTTATAACGCTTTCAGGATCTGGCGAGCCAACTCTTAATTCAGGGTTTGGAGATATACTGGCTTTTATTAAAGAGAACACACAGATACCGTCGCTTCTGATGACCAATGGCACTATGTTGCATCTGCCGGAAGTTCGTAAGGCTGCCGCACAGGCAAGTGTCGTAAAGGTTTCGATGGGTGCCTGGGACCAGGCTTCATTCGAAAAACTTAATAGACCTGATTCTGCAGTTAGTTTTGCTGATCTACTGCAAGGTGAAAAAGATTTCCGTAAAGAGTTTTCTGGTGAATTAAGGCTGGAAGTGTTTGTTGTTGATGGGGTGAATGCTGATCCAGTTGATATGCAGAAAATTGCAGCCTTTGTTAAAGAGGTGGCGCCAGATAAAGTTCAGCTTAATACTGCTGTTCGACCTGCGGCTGAAGATGATGCTGTTGCGGTTAGTGCAGAAGCGCTTAATGAACTGGCATTACTGTTTGATCCACCAGCGGAGGTGATTGCTTCATTTAGTGGTGTGAAAATCGAGGGTAGCAAGGTTAATTCTGATAAGCTACTCGATATGTTAAGGCGGCGCCCATGTACTGCGTTGCAGATGGCTGATGTTTTGGGTGTGCATATAAATGAGATATCGAAATATCTGCCGGAGCTTCTTACCGCTGGAAGTGTTCATCGCGAGGAACGTGGTGCTGAGGTTTTCTTTGTGGCGGTGTAGCGTGTAGATCAGCGCTCCGACGCTGATAACAACAGGCTCGGAGGCCTGTTTTACTGAGTAGATCAGCGCTCCGACTTGTCGCGGCGCAGCCAAAGGCGAAGACGGATGCTGACTGTAACAGCTATGGAAAGCTGTTTTACTAAAGGATTTATCATGGCAGAAATAAAATCAGTTGCACCTGTTGCGTTATTTTGTGGAGTGATAGGGAGCGAACCTGACTTGATGGATGAGGCAGGGCGTAAGCTTTCTGCTTCTTGTGGCCCAATTGACATTACTAGTGAACTGATACCTTTTGATGGTTCCGACTATTATGAGGGGGAGATGGGAAAAGGTCTGTTTCGCCGTTTTTATTCATTTACCACCTTAATATCTCCTGATCTTATTGCTGATGTTAAGCTGGCTACGCAAGATATTGAGGATGAATATTCTATTGAACAGGATGGGAAGGTGTGTAGACGCGTTAACTTAGATCCTGGCTACATTGCGCCGAGTAGGTTGGTTTTAGCAACAACCAAAGATTTCTCGCATAGGATATATTTACAAAAAGGTATTTATGCTGAGGTGACTTTAGGTTTTGGCAGGCAAGGTTGTCGCTATTTTGACTGGACCTATCCTGATTTCAAAAAAGAGAGCTATACAAAATTCTTTTTGGATGTGCGGCGACAGCTTTTATCACAGTGTGCGGTCTGACGTTAAAGGTGTTCGATTGTGTTAACTATCAGTAGTTAAATAAATTTGTTCTGTAGACGTTAAAACACTTGCGAAGTTGATCAGAAATGGTTATGTTTACTTTGCTTTTGATGACGTAATTGTTATTTAAGGCTGAAAATGAGGAATATTTGTTAAGGAATCTACGGAAGTAGGCAAGAAAGTTATATTTTCGACTCTTTTATCTTGCCAATATACAAAAAAGCAGTATAGTTCCGGTTCTTTTTGAATTTATCTAAGGAGATGTAATGGCTAGAGTTTGTGATATTTGTGGAAAAGGTGTTAGTTCCGGCAGTACGATTGTTCGGCATGGACTGAAGAAAGTTAAAGGCGGAATTGGGTTACATATTACTGGTGTAACAAAGCGTCGTTTTCTTCCTAACTTGCAACGTATTCGTGTGTCAGAAAATGGCGGAACAAAACGTAAGACTGTTTGTACAGCATGTATTCGATCAGGAAAAGTTGTAAAGGCATAGTGTTAAGTGCCTGAAGGGATAGCTCATGGCAGATAATAACGACAGCTCAACGGAAATAAAAGATACTGATATTATTTTTGATTGTCCTCACTGTAGCAAGAGTCTTGCTATTGATTATCGTGGAGCTGGTTTGACTATCCCTTGTTCTGATTGTGGAAAAATGGTTGAAGTGCCAATTCCTGAAGGTATGGAGATTGGCGATATAGATAGTACTGAGGAAGAACAAGAAATCCAAATTCTTAATCTTCGTCGTTTGTTATCTGTTGCGGAAGAGAAAATTCTTCATCTAGAAGAAGAGTTGACTGAAATTCGTGGCAGGCGTGAAGTGCTCGAACATGAGCATTCACAAAATATTACACGCACAGCTCGTTTAAGCGAAAGTGCGACAGGCTTGCTTAATGCACTTAAAGGTGCAACTGCTGCAGCTGAGAAAATTGCTGAAGATATTACTGACGAAACTGACGTACAGTCTTAAGAGCCGCTTGCCACACTATTCGTTTACACTGCTTTTTGTGTAGCGTTGGCCGTCTCGGCCAAGCTTTCCCGCAGGGGAAACCACGCCTAGGGCTACGCCCGTCGCTTTTTGCCTGAGACAGGCAACACTACACCTAGGGCTACGCCCGCCTGCCGTGAGCGAAGTCGAATGGGGCGTTTTTTGCCTGAGACCAGTCTTCGCGCTTCGCTTGCTACGCCGAGGCATGCAGGCAACACTACATTATTAATCAAAATAATAAAGTAGCCCCAAACACTTCTTGCATATTCATGAGTATGCGCATAATATCCCTGAATCTAAGTAGTTTGTATTTTGCCTTGAAGGAGGAGTTTTGCGCGTTTTTTTTAAAACATGGTTATTATTGGTGGGATTAACATGTTTATCTGTTTCTTCTGTTTTTGCACAGTGGCGTATTCAAGATGTTGAGCTTAAGGCTGGCTGGAATACGGTTCATCTGGAAGTAGCACCGCAACCCTCTGAATGTGAGAAAATTTTTGCAGGCTTGCAAGTTGAATCTGTCTGGAAGTGGAATAAACGGTTTACTAGCACTGAATTTAATGTTGATCCTGGAACGATGCTTCCTGATGATCCGCATTGGCTGGTTTGGTTTCCGCCAGATCATCCTACGGCCTTTCTTACGCGCCTCTATCATATGAGTGCTGGTGGTACTTACCTGATCAAGATGGCTGATAATGCATCGCCATATATTTTGTCGTTACGCGGCACACCTAAGGTTAACGATTCTGAGTGGGTTCCTCATTCGCTTAATTTGATTGGCGTTTCAATTGACCCCGCTAGTGCGCCTACGTTTTCTGATTTCTTTGCTTATACAGATGAAGTTGATACTTCGCTGGGCTTTCAGAATGAAATATATCAGATTAATGCGAATGGAAGTAGTACTCGTATTGTTATGCCGGCTCGTGATCTGATGGAGCGTAATAGAGCCTATTGGGTGAAGTGTAAGTTTGTGCCTAAGTCATCATCGGTTTTAGCAATTAAAGAAGGCTCTGCTCTTGAATATAAAAATTATATTGATGAACAGAGTTTTGTTCTTCGTAATGAGTCGACGGTGGATCCTCTTAATGTTTCTATTCGCGAGATAGCATCGGAGTTACCACCTACTGATGGTGGGTTCCCTGAAAAAGCGGGTATCGTTCCATTGGCGTATTATGCATACAATGCTGTGAGTAACTTCTGGTATTGGCAGAATATTGCTGAGAATGAACTGCTTACTAAGACTCTTCAGCCACTTGAAGAGTGGGAGCTTAAGTTTGCTGTGCGCCGCAATAATATGTTGCCTTATACGCCATCTGGCACTAATGGTTATAGTTACCAGAGCGTTTTGGAAGTGAAAGCTTCTGATCCGGCAGTGTTGTACTATATGCCGGTGAGTGCTACTGCGGTGGGAAGCAGTAATGTGACTGAGGAAACTTCGCATACTGATAAAGGTTTATGGGTTGGGGAAGCAAAGCTGTACCGTGTGAATTGTCCGGCATATGTTAGTGATACAAATGATCAGTCTGAGGTAGTATTTACAAATACGGTTTCTGGTGTGGTGTTTACCAATATAGTGACAACCAATATGATGCCCACCGATTCGCTCTGTAAGATGCGTCTTATTATTCATGTTGATGCTGCTGGAGAAGCGAAGCTACTGCAGGAAGTCTTTCTGGCGAATGTGCCGCTTGATGCTGATAGAAATGAATATCGGCTATATGCGAATCGGGATCATCTACCAGCGGATGCTGTTGATGTAAGCCGTATAAGCAGTGTTGCTTTTCCTTTCATGGCGCCACTTCCTTTAGCGGGCACTATGACTAATGGCATGAATGCATCTTTTACTGTTGATTGTAATGATCCAATGAATCCTTTTATGCACCGCTATAATCCCATGCATGACAATAAGGATTGGGACTTTGCGACTTACAGTAATGCGGTAGAGACTCTTTCTGTTACACGTGACATAACGTTGAGTTTTGGCGAGAATATTTCTTCTAACGTAATGGCTAGTCCATTCTGGGGCGGTGATGATCAGGGGGGCGTTTACAAGGAAATTTTATTGGGGTTGCGTAAGCAGCCTGTTGTAGTTGAAGGAACGTTTAGTTTAAAAAGAATTAGTCTTATTGAAACGCTGAATACTGAATGATGAACGATGAAAGATAAAAGAGGAATTAAAATGAGGAAAATTACAATTAGTTTGGTTGCCTTGATGGCGATCTTTATGTCCACCACAACTAAGCTACAAGCGGAAGAGATTGCTGTTCCAGCAGCTATTAATTACCAGGGAAAATTAACTAACCCTAGTGATGGACAGCCGGTGACTCCTGGTGTGTATCAGTTGGAGTTTAGGGTTTGGAGTGATCCGACAGATACGGCTGAAGCAAATCTGATCTGGGGACGTGTATTTGCTGTGCATGTTATGACTAATGGTGTCTTTAATATATTGATTACTGATGATGGTACGGAAGTGACTGCTCCTTCGGCGCAGACTAATGATATTAGGCAGGCGTTTCAAGGTGAAAATCGTTACCTTGGTTTGACGATTACTCAAGGACCTAGTGGTGTTATTAATTCGCCAGAGATTAGTCCTCGGCAACGGATGGTTAGCGCGCCATTTGCTTTTCATTCCCAGAACGCGACTGATGCATTTCATGCTGAACATGCGGATGAGTCGGTTTTGGCTCAGGATAGTGAGAAGTTAGGCGGGGTACCGGCGGGGGACTATTATGATAATGATACATTTGATGCGCTTGGTTTGCATGCAACATATAAAACTCTTTTGGGATGGAGTGATGGCGGTTGGACATCTAAAACTGATTTGTATGACTATTTTGGCCAATTTTGCATGAGTAGTGGTAGTCCTGTAAACCCTGTTGATGGGGTGAAGTTTCTGGTTATGGGCGGTAAGATTCAGGCAGATGATGGAATTATTGCCAATGGACATATTACTCCGGCAGTTGGTCATGACAGCGGCATAGTATTCCCTGATAACATTGGTGGCGGTACAGGGGATGCAGCAGGGTTGTCATATTCAGTTGTTGAAAATGAAGACTGTGAATTGAGACTGTATGTCAATAATGATCCAAGTGATAAAATTCGTATAGAATCCAGCGGTGATGTCGAGATTAATGCGGCTGGCAGTATTAAATTAACTGGCAAAATATTTGGCAGTAGCGAAAGCCATATAATGAATCAGTGGTATATAGCAAATGGTGATGGCATGATTACGTATTACGGGTGGCATGGAGCTATATATTATTATCATTGGCAGGAAGATGGATTCTGGGTATCGCAGGGGGATTCGGGAGATGTACACTGGAATTTTTATTTTGAAAATAATGGGGCTGATTCATTGGTTTTAACAATGCCAGTTGGGAAAGGTGATAAAATATACTTTCAAGGTGTACGAGGTCCTAATCACTGGAAAATTCGATGGAAACCTTTTGGTAATGCGACGCTTTCTTATACAACTGATCCTCGTAGTTAATTTGTACTGTGATATATTTATTGTGGACTATACAATATGATTGTTTTTAATAAAAATATAGTGTCTTGTTTTCAGCAGTTTAGCTGCTGTATGAGGCGTCTGTTATTGTTCGGTATCGTCATGTTGTCTGTGCCGCAACTTTCCTCTGCCCGTGATTTCGTGCTGACTACGCAGTATGAAAACCGCTGGTTTTTTGATGCGGCGACGACTAATGTGAGTACGCCGGTTGGCGGTCCGTACGCTGATTATTTTGGTGTATATCCTAATCCTGCGGTAACAAATGCCTCCACGCCTTGCTATCACGGAACTGCCGGTCCTTATACGGATGGCACGAATATTCTTGATGCAGTTATTCCTGTAACGGATGGTTTTCAGTTGGAATATTCGTCATTTGGACAGCCCGTTGAGGGAATTATCCCTGATGTTGCTATGGGGTCATACATTACGCCTCCTGCGGGGGCTAACACCAATGTGCCACCGTCGGGGTGGGTAGCTGTAAAGGTAGGGGATAATGAGACTGCGTATTACGAGTCTGCTGATGGTGCAGCTTTCTGGGTTCCATCGACGGGACAGATTATAGCGGCGCAGCCTAATAATGTTGAAGTTGATTGGATTATGCAGGATGGCTCAACTAATGCACAGGTCTATATAACATCAGCTGTGCCTGCAACACGTCCGGCGCGCATATTCTGGACTGAATCTCCGTACGATGCTCCGCCGATTGATCTTAGTGGGTTGTTTCCTGTGATTCATTATAATAGCGAAGTGCCTGAACCTATAACGCAGGTTTCTACCAATGTTTTTGGTGGCACGAATATTGTTACAAATATTGTCTCTGGTGTATGGATTGATGATCAGAAACGGATGAGAGCAAAAGATGTTACAGGTATATTTGTGTTGGAGTATTATACTACAGGTACGTACGAGGATCAGGTTCGTCCTGTGGGGATTGAGATTGTTGAAGTGATGCCGCCACAAGTGTCTACTATAAATGTTGATATTGGTCAGCGCTTGTTACCAAAGGATTCGTATTGGGGAACTTTAGAGGGCGAGTCTGGATTAATTGCTAATGTAAAGGCTGGAATATCAGATTTAGTTTATTTGAACTCGCAAGCGGGTGAACAGGATGGTTGGGCTTGGGCAATCAAAAAAACTGTTGATGAACCTTATAGTATCGAAATATATTGGGAACATGCGGGGCTTATGGGGGTTAATTGGCCTTATGAAGTTGACTGGTATAGTGCTAATTGGCCTAGTCATGCGCAGATTCTTGTTTATGGCGCAACTGAGAATGATACAGCACCTGTTTTGATACCTAGTGATATTACTGCCACTTTGATGCCCTTTCAAGAACCTGCTGGGCATGCAATGATGTCAGATAGTGGAAAAGAGTTTTTCACTAAAGCTGATGGTTACTCTCTATTGAAATACACAACACCACATAATACTTGGTTTGAGGTGATAAAATCTCTTAAACATGATGATCCAGCTTATTTTGACCCAGCAGCGACAGACTGGGAAATTGGTCAAGAGATCACGCCTATGGGAGATCATACCCATGCACTCGATTTTGATCCTGCTGAATCTAATTATATCGCTATTGGCGAAAGCTTCTTAAACAACAAAGCAGACTGGACCTTTACTGCTTGGATTAATCCTGCATCAACAAATGCTGCTTTTATATATTCCGAGGGGAATCCTTTGGTGACATTAGAAATATCGCTGCTACCTGACGGGAGGCTTCATGTGGGGAGCTGGAATAAAGATTTTCCAGGTAACTGGATGCACTACTATACTCCATCAGGTGCACTTTCGACAGGAGAATGGCAGTTTGTAGGGATTTCACTTGCAGGTGGTGCTGTGAGTACAGGAACTTTGTCTATTGTGGTTAACGGTAATGTATATACCGGAGAATTGCAGACGGTATCGCATCCGTCTAATGATCGTGCGGTGATTGGGGCTGAAACTTGGACTACACCAACACAATTCTTTGATGGTATGATTGAACAGGTGAATATCTGGACAAAGCATATTGATATAGAAACCGTATGGAGCAACCGTTATGACCAATATAGTGGTAGCGAGCGTTATCTGGCAGGAAATTTTGTGGTTGATGATGGTCAGGGGCAACATGTTGAAAACTATGCCGGAGTTAATGACGGCACTGTCAATGGGCCTGCTAACTGGGTTTATGGGTTGCATTTACCGAATCCTTCATCAACACCTTGGCCGGTATTCCCTGGTTATGTGCATAGTCATGAGGGGACAGCATATAATGTTGATCGCTACAACTATCCAACAGAAGCCAACCCTACGGCCCAATCTTATATTTTCGGTGTAAATAAAGGTGAACTGGAAGTGTGGTGGGCTGAAGCTAGTGTGCAAAAGGATTTACCGTCACCTATATACTACCCTTATCAAGTTCAGCGTTATGAAAATTATTGGCCAACAAATGCGTCAGAAATCATTATTGCATCCGGTGAAGGCAGTGCTGACTGGGTTGGTGGAGAGCCATCAATTTATTCTCAAAATGACTCTTCTGCCGATGGATATAATCCAAATGAAGAACATGCGCTGATTATGGGCGGAAAAGTATTTGCGTTGCGTGATGATTTGAATACGGAAGATTCATCAGAGACATTTGTACTGGTTGATGATCTTAATGTTGATACAGCCCGACCTGCGATGAAGCTTTTTGCTGTTGCGGCTACTAATGCTGAATATAGCTTTAACTATGAAGTAGAAGCAGGCGTTGCAATTGTACCACCAATGCCAGTTGGTGCTATGCCACTATGTACAAATAGTTATACGTATAGCAAGCCTGCATGGCGTGACCGCAAACATGGCTGGTGGGCAAAGTCTGCTGGCGATAATGGTGGTACGGCTGATGCCGTAATGCATTATTACTATACGATGCA
>DAOVUR010000272.1 GCA_030632465.1 bacterium
AGGTCGTTATAGCTTTCGCCACCGAAGGTGAGGCTGGATACTTTTCTGGCTGGGAGTGCTATGCGTTCTAGCTCTGTGCCGTCTGATGAGTATTTCACTATGCTGTATCCATCCCAGCGTGCAGACCATAAGCTGCCTTCGCTATCTATGGTGAGGCCGTCGGGGCGACTTGGTCCATCGTCGACTACAATAAAGTCGGTCTTGTTGGTGAGCTCGCCGGTTACTTCTTCGTAGTTGTAGCGGTAAATAGTGTGTTTTCTGGTGTCGGTGTGGTAGAAGAATTTACGATCAGGGCTGAATGCCATGCCGTTGGATGTGCCGACTTGATCTGCAACTGGTATGAGTGCAAGTTCTGGATCGAGGCGGTAGAGTGTGCCTGCATGATCTGGTGTGGAGAGTGTTCCACAGAATACGCGGCCTAAAGGAGCAGCAATTACATCGTTAAAGCGGCTGTCTGCTTCTTGAGGGATATTGTTGATGATGGTTTCTGTCTTACCGTCACGCCAGAGTTTGACTGCGCCTTGCGCCATAAATAGCAGGAGTGCGCCATCTTCTTGTATTGTTATCCCGCCAGTAGGTGTGCCGGTATCGAATGTGTCGACATTGGTTGTGGCAGGATTGTAGCGGAATAGTTTTGCGTTGGGAATATCTAGCCAGTATAGAACTTTTTCTTCTGGATGCCATAGTGGGCATTCGGCAGTGTGTGATGGCTGATTTACAATTAGTTCTAGTTTCATTTTCTCCTTTTCATGATTATTTTTTGCCACGAATGCACGAATACCGGTTCGACAGGCTCACGGCAGGCACGAATTGCTCTACTGTAATGTTGCCACACTTCTATGTTTCGTTCCTCAACATAGAAGTGTGGCAACATGTTAGCATCTAAAAAACTTTTTATTCGTATTTTCTCATTCGTGCATTCGTGGCAAATCATTTTCTTTTTAGTTTTGATTCGTGTTTGGGAATCTTGGTTTAACAAAAACTGGTGGATGTATATAGATTGGTGCTAGTGGGAATGCGGGGTGTATCCCTTGTTGTGCTTGCGCTTTGGCGAGCTGGCCTACTGTGGATGCTTTGGGGGTTATGTCGGACTGGATGATCTTTGCATTGTTGGTCTGTATGGCTGCTAGTGGTTCGGCGAGGCGGTTCCAGTCGGGTGAGATGATTGTGTCTTGATCTGTAATGTGTTTTGGTAGCTCTTCTATGGCGATAAGTTGGTATGGCTGTTTGTCTTGTAGCTGTCCGTTTTCGGATGCGAATGGCGCGTACCATACGCGATCGCGGCGAGCATCGCCAATGACGGTGATCTTTTCTATGTTATGCTCTTGGCTATATGCGTGTGCAATGGCGGCGGCGCTACTGATTCCGTATACGGGCTTTTTGTCTGGTAGCGCTAGGCCGTTAAGTGCTGAAAGGGATATTCTAAGGTTGGAGTATATGCCGGGACCTTGTCCGACGGCAAAGAGATCTATCTCTGATAGCTCTGTTTGTTGCTGAGCTAGGATTTGTGATATCTGTTCAATCAGCATGCTTGGTTCACGTGCTGCGCGTTGCCAGCTGTTTTCCTTTATGACTATATCGTCTTCAAGAAGCGCAATGCTTCCGGTGGCAGTTGAGTGTTCTATGGCTAAAATTTTCATAAAAAGAAGAATAACAGGTGAATATACGAAAAGAAAGTTTGAATTTTGTCTGATTCTGGGAGTATTATGGTTGATTCAGAAGTTTGTAGTCGGAATTCAGTAGTCAGAATTTGGGATGCTGATAACTGAATAAGATTAACGCAGGTGAAAAAGATAAAACGAATGTGCCCTTCGGCTCCGCTCAGGGACCCATTATAAAAAAGGAATAAGCTATGGCTCTTAATATTGTAGAGAAGATTGATGATGCAGTTAAGATTAATAATGTATTACTAAGTGTGTCGGATAAGAGTGGGTTGGATAGTTTTATTCCTGCATTGGTGGCGGTGAATCCTGAAGTGAATATCTATTCTACTGGTGGTACGTACGCTGCCATTGAAAAGATTCTTGGTGATGCGGCATCGAAGAATTTGATAAAGGTGTCGGACTATACTGGGCAGCCAGAGATGCAGGGTGGCTTAGTGAAGACTTTAGATTTCAAGATATATCTTGGGTTGTTGAGTGAAACTTATAATCAGGATCATCAAGATGACCTTAAGCGTGTTGATGGTGTGGCACTTGATATGGTGGTTGTAAATCTTTATCCATTTAAGGAGACAGTGGCGCAGGCGGATGTTACATCTGAGATGGCGCGTACAAACATTGATATTGGTGGGCCATGTATGATTCGTGCATCGGCAAAGAATTTTCTACGTGTATCATCTGTAACTGATCCAGCTGATTATGCTGGGATTGTTGCTGAGTTGATTAGTAATGGTGGTTCTGTCTCTTTAGAGAAGAGGTTTGAGCTGTCGCGTAAGGCGTTTGCGCATACTGCTGAGTATGATACGGCCATTGCTGAATATTTTGCTGGCGTGACGATTGATCAGGTAAAGAGCTG
>DAOVUR010000199.1 GCA_030632465.1 bacterium
TATCTTAGCACAATTTAGAACCACCCTTTCTCTTCCGCCTGCCGCAAATTTCTATGAAACATTCGGTGTGCTTGGCTCAGAATCTCATCTTGGACATTGGTGCGGTATGTATCCTCCCGGATGGCCAGCCCTCTTAACGCTCGGCGTATGGGTAGGAGAACCATGGATTATTGCTCCTATTCTCGGCGCACTACTATCGCTCACAATTATTGCACTGGGCACAGAGATGTTTGGATCGCTTACTGGTAGAATCGCTGGACTTCTCTCTATCGCTTCTCCTTTCATCTTCATCCTATCAGGACTACACCTATCACATATACCAACAGGACTCTTTTGTACTCTATGCCTGCTCTTCCTTTTAAAAATGTTACGCACAAACAGGTGGCAATATGGACTTATGGCTGGCCTAGCTATCGGGCTAGCTCTTCTATGCCGACCAGTCACTGCTGCTGTTATGGGTGCCGTGTTCGGATTCTTACTACTCTTTAAAGCAAAAGCACTATGGCGGAATATTCTCGGTTTAGTTGCCGCGGCAATAGCTCTCTCCGTTTGTATAGCTATATACCTTCTGTTTCAGTATAAAATTACTGGTGATCCGTTTCTTGCTGGCCACACCATAGGGATGAGCGTCTTAGGGAAATATGGCTTTGTTGAATTGCGACCAAACATGGTTCATACTGTCGCCAAAGGTATAGGTCACACCATTCTTAGAATCAAAGCACTAAATGATAATATACTTGGTTGGTTCTTCCCATCTATGGTCATTGCACTGCTTCCATTTATTCTGAATCGTAACCGCATAAAATATTTCCTACTACTACTGCCAGCACTTGCGCTACTAGCTGTCTATTGTGGGTTTTGGTATTACGAAGGTTATTTTCCCGCTCG
Organism: bacterium; assembly: GCA_030632465.1. Taxonomy (GTDB): domain Bacteria; phylum Verrucomicrobiota; class Kiritimatiellia; order UBA8416; family CAMZLY01; genus CAMZLY01. The sequence goes on from DAOVUR010000199.1 coordinate 889, forward strand.
CTACATCTGCGCTGCTGTACCTTTATTAATCATTCTCTGTGCACATAGCCTTGTGCTAATAAGCTCAATGGTTAAAAATGCAAAGCCAATACTACAACGCTTATATTCAGGATTCATATACGCCAATATATTATTCGCACTGATAATCAGTATCCCTACTCACCTAAATAAGTACGACTCCCACTTTGGTGATGTAGAAAATAATCTCCAGAAAACTATGAAGTTCTACGGAGTACATAACGCTGTGGTCTTTATGGATAGCATTAACATCGATCGCAGCTCTCATGAAGAATTAAACTGCTACTACGCAACAGGGTTCATGTTAAACGATCTTGAGCTAAAGAATGATATTATCTATGTACGAAACTCGCGTGATCAGAACCACAAAATAACTCCACACTATCCGGGCAGGAACTTCTACCTCTACCGTTACGAGCGAAATACAGGGAACGCAGTTCTATACAAAGCTACCCTAAGAAATAGACGATTCCGATACACTCTAGCAATAGCACCAAAAACTGATAATAAATAATTTCTTGATCAGTGATCTTTTTTCTCGTTTTACAAGCCCATAACATTTACGCTATTAACTAATAAATTATATATTACCTATCTTACTAAAATATTAATAAGGAAAACATCATGCTAAGCAAAACAATGACAGATGCTTTAAACAAACATATTAACGCCGAGATCTACTCAGCATATCTTTATATGGCTATGTCAGCACAAGCTTCTCATAGCGGCTTCCCAGGAATAGCTAACTGGTTTGCTATCCAAACAAAAGAAGAATTATCGCATACCGAAAAACTATACGCCTATGTAAACAGTCAGGGCGCACATGTGATACTAGAAGCCATCGAACAGCCACAAACAAAGTTTGATAGTGCATTAGAACTGTTTGAAGCCACCCTTACACATGAGCAGCTTGTTACAAGCCTCATCAACAAACTTGCCGATCTTGCCGTTGAAGAAAAAGACCATGCTACTCAGATTATGTTGCAATGGTTTATTAGCGAACAAGTAGAAGAAGAAGAGAATGCTAGAGATATTATTGACCGCATAAAACTTGCCGGCAACCAAGGACAAGGTCTTTTCATGATCGATAAAGAATTAGGCTCACGCGTATTTGTCCCGCCAGCTGCTTAAAAAAAGATAAAGACATATAGAGAATGAACGAGATATTAAATGACTTATTAATAAGCTTTTCTACACCAACCGCATGGAAGGTGACAGAAACATTTATCATTATAATTATTCTTTCTCTAGTTAGGTTCTTGGTATCTCTTATAATCGGGCGACATTGCAAAGACCCTTCGCGTCAATACTATCTGCGAAGAAACAGCACATATCTATATGCTGTGCTACTTTTGATTTCTATAAGCTATATATGGATATCATCCTTTACTTCCATAGCAACTTTTCTCGGTATCGCCGGTGCCGGTATCGCAATTGCGCTACATGATGCTATTGCAAATATTGCCGGGTGGTTTTTTATTGTATCACGTACGCCCTTTAAGGTCGGGAATCGTATTCAGATTGGCAAAACTTCTGGTGATGTAATTGATATTAGACTTTTCCAATTCAGCGTAATTGAGATGGGGAACTGGGTAGAGGCAGACCAGAGCACTGGACGTATTGTACATATACCAAACAGTGCTGTATTACGTGAACCGCTAGCAAACTACGAAACTGGCTTTGATTATATATGGCATGAAATCCCAGTAATCGTAACCTTTGAAAGCAACTGGGAAAAAGCTAAAGAGATACTTAGCGAAATATCAGAAACAAAAACCGAGAAACTATCACATGATGCACAAGCGCAAATCAAGCGCGCTGCAATGCAATATCTAATCTACTTCCAACACTTAACGCCTATTGTCTATACATCAGTGCTTGATCACGGAGTATCACTAACAATACGCTACATTATCAAACCACGCCAACGCCGAACTTCAGAACAAGAAATATGGGAATCCATCTTGCGAGAATTTGCCAAGCATGACGACATCTCTCTCGCCTACCCAACAACAAGATTCTACAACGCTGAGAAATAAACAGAGCACGGTTGAAGACCTTCCCACCCGCATAAGTCCCAACCAACTACCGAGGTCCCTGCTTGTCACGCCATAGCCTTTTGCGACGGCGGAAGCGGAGCCGAAGGGCCGTGCACTCAAACATCCAACAGCCAACACTCAATATCCAAATAAAAACCAGAATAAAAGCTATTACAGCAGCACTTTACACTTAGTCTCCCCACACTTGGCATTTCGGCTCCGCTCAATGACCTGATCACTTTGTACCGAAGCACCTTTGCGCCTTCGTCCAGTAAATCCTGTAGATCCTGTCAAAACTTTTCCAGAGCGCACCGCCTTTAAACCGCAGACCATGGACCTGTCACTCACTATTCACTGTTCACTATTAGTTATTCACTAACTAAGTTCACTGCTATTAAGGATCCACTTCTTATTGAACCAGAAATATTGTTCAGGATGCTTCTGAATAAGTTTATCAAAATGCGCCATCACAATCTTTGTCATGCGATCAATATCATCATCACGACTAAGCTCCGCATCAGGATAAACTGCATCACTGCTAAGTTTCCAGTGGTGCTTGCACCATCCTTCACGCCATATATGTACCGGCAAAATAGGGACATCAGCACTCTTGGCAAAAAATGCCATACCACGTGCGATATCAGCCTTTCCCCCAAGGAAATCAACTGTCACCGGATTTTTCTTTGCACGGATATCTGGCAGGATAGCTAACACTTGACCATGCTTAAGCTTTTCAACAACGCCAACAATAGTTTTTGAACCCATCTTAACAGCATCAATAGCTGTTGCCTCACGAGTTTTGTTTAGATATGCATCAACAAGCGGATTCTTCTGACTACGCATAATAACAAATAGCGGCACACCAAAATTAGCAAGCGCAATCCCGGCAAGCTCCCAGTTTCCCATATGCGTCAATGCAAGAATAGCACCTTTACCATCTTTGCAGTAATCATCCAAATCAGTAGCTTTACCGTCAGCAAAAGTCTTCTTGATACGGTTAATAGATGTTAATGGTACTCGTAATAGTTCAACAGCACTAAAACAGAAGTTACGTAGCGCCAACTGCAGAATTTTCTTTATCTCTTTATCCGAATGCGTAGCACCAAAAACCGACTGTAGCCGCTTCTCAAAATTCAACATCTTCTTCCGCATCACCACCGACGCA
>DAOVUR010000094.1 GCA_030632465.1 bacterium
CAGACAAATGTGGTTGTTGCGATACCGCCAACACCAGCTGACGAAACAGATCTACCGCCGCTGACTAATGATGCACCTTATGAGATTAGCGCGCCTGGTTACACGTTAGAGAAAGATTTAACTAGTCCAACTAATCGTGCGGCTAATGTTGGTGAAACAATTACCTTCGATATCACAGTAAGTAATACTGGTGATGTACAACTAGTTACTATCCCAGTAGAAGATACCTATGATACAACTTGGCTGACTTACGTTTCTTCAGTTCCAGCAAGTGATGACAACGTTAATGACGGAATAATCAACTGGGCTGATATCGGCTCTCTCGATGCAGGAAGCAATGTTACGATCACCGCAACATTTACAGCAAAAGCAAGCACACAGAGCAATCCAGAAACTAATACAGTTTCGGCAACTCCGACTACACCGCTAGACGAGCCGAACGTACCACCGCTGACCAATGATGCACCGTACGAAATTAGTGCACCCGGTTACTCATTGGTAAAAGATACTTATAGTCTGACAAATCGTGCGGCTGTAGTAGGTGAACTTGTAGCGTTTAGAATCACAATAACTAATACTGGTGATGTTGATTTTGTATCGATACCGGTGACGGATTTATATAATACAAACTATCTGGCGTTTTCTAATGCACTGCCTGCAACGGTGGATATGAATGATGATGGAGAGTTGAACTGGGCAGATGTCGGGCCGTTACCTGTTGGTGCCACAACCAATATCTCTGTATTCTTTACGGCATTGACTGATACTTCTGCGCCTGAAATAAATCGCGCTGTGGCAGCACCAACTACTCCTACAAATTATCCGTCAGTATCTCCAGCAACAAATGATGCGCCGTATGAAATTACGTATGTAGAAATAGGCGATGTTATTTGGGTTGATCTTGATGGTAATGGTATGCCGAATGAAGATTTGTCTTTATGGGGGCTAAATGGAGTAGAGGTTAGTCTGTACGTATATAACAGTGGAGCATGGCAGTTTCTAGCCACTAATGTGACTACTACTGCACCATCAGGCGATCGCGGTTGGTATGTGTTTGGCGGACTAGGTTATGGTCTGTATAGAGTGGATGTGAACTTAGCTAATATCCCAGCTACTTATGATGTGGCGACAACATTAACTTCAATCTTTATACCTATTGGTCCGAATGCGAACTACTACCTCGCCGATTTCGGTTTTAGGGGAAGTCATGCTACGGCAGTTGAATTAATGTCATTTGATGCGCAGCGTAGAGCTGACGGTGTATTAATTACGTGGGAAACTGCAGTGGAATTGAAAAATGCAGGTTTCAATATATACCGAACTGATGTTTCGGGGTTATGGGAAGATGTGGCGTCTACAGCTGTAAAAATTAATGACACGCTTGTACCTAGTTCCATAACTGGTAAGGGTGCTTCGTACGCAATAATGGATAGTGATGTTGCGGCAGGTGATCAATACTACTGGCTAGAGGATGTGGAACTTGGTGGTATTACAACGATACATGGGCCTGTTATGGTTGCTGCCATGGATGATGGTGATAAGATATTATCAGCTTGGACTGTTGCCTCATCAGAAACCAGTGTAGATAACGTGGTTGCGTTGGGTAGAGCCTCTATGTTGCAGATGGGGATGAATCCTGATAGCGTTGATATATCGCGTCTCAAGGTATGGTTGAATGGTGATGAAGTTGCGATTCTAAGTACTAAGAGATCTGGTATTCTTGGCGATAATGATTATGTAGTATTCTTTATGGAAGCAACTTCTTCTAACAGTATGAATATTGCTGTAGGGACAGGAAATGAACCGCTACGTATGACTTACGCGTATGCAGAACCAGCTGGTGAGACGAAGAATGTATTTACAGCTGATGCTGGAGATGCGCAGAGTATAATGTTTGTTGCTGGTGTTGATAGCGATATTGTTCACTACCTGCTTACTGGTTTTGATTCTGGTGGAGAGTTGGTGTTAGATCTTACTACTCCTAATGTGCCGATTGTACTCTTTGGATATTCTGTTATTCAGACGAAAGATTCCGTTGGTCTGTATATGAGTTATTTCCCTGATAAACCAGCTTTATGTATTGCGGTTGGACAGCGTGGCATCGTTTGGTTAGAAACATTATTGCCAAAGAAAAATAATTAGGTCTAATATGATTTCGGGAGGAGATGGTGCAATATAATAATGCGCCATCTCTTTTCTATGAAAGGGTTATTCTTGATGAATAAGCAGTATAAATATTTTTTTATAATCTTTACGCTATTGTTTATTGCGGCAGATGGGTTACGTGCATTTGATTGTAATATCCAGACTAATAAGAGCAGCGGTTACGATATAGAGTTCTCCGTAACGGAGGATATAGAGTTTATTGTATCGGACGACGGTGTTTCTGTAAAGATGACTGATCAGGTTGGTCCTATGGAAGCAGGGATGCCTGACCTCCCTCTATTTGTTGAAATATTAAATGGCAAATCGGACGAGAGTTTGAGTGTGGTTGTGGTTACGGCAGAATATGAAGTTGTAACGCAGAATGTGACTGTTGTCGCTATACCTTTAAGAGAAACGACGGCTTTGGGACCGCAAGATAGCGAAACAAAGAATTTACGAAGGCCTAGAGATGACATTTATAATATGAACTCATTTTGGCCGGAGTCTCATATACAGATTACAGAAGCGTGGCATGGCAATAGAAAGTTTTTAAGAATTGCTATATGGCCGGTTCAATATAATCCTGTGACAGGAACTGTTCGTGTATGTAAGAGTTTTAAAGCGAAGCTTAATGTTATACCTAGTCGGGATGAAGAAGGTCCGCGCGGGCCATTACGGCGTGGACGATCGAATAAGATATCTACGGCAGAACAAAAATAATAATTTATGTTATGTAAAACAAGGATTTAGATGACTGTTTTAAAAAGGAAAATATATATGTGGTGTAGTATCTTATGCCTCTTTACTTTTTCTTTATATGGCGAAGATTTATTACCGCCTATGAACGGTTACGCTTCAGATTTTGCGCAACGCCGTGCTGGCTCTATAGTTAATGCTGATATCAAAATTACTGTTTCTGAAGAGGGGCTGTATAAAGTATCACAAAGCGAACTGTTAGCGGCAGGCGTCAGTTCAGATGCTCTGGTCGGTTCTGAAATGCGGCTATTTAATCGGACGTGGGAAGTTGCGATATCTGTTTCAACAGATGGGCTTTTTGGCGCTGATGATTTCATTATCTTTTTTGCTGATACATACGAGAGTTCATTTACCGAATCTAATGTCTATTGGCTTGGGTTTGGTGCGGGTGGGCTTCGAATGGCGGAACGCTCTGGCGCACCGATTGCTTTAAAAGATGTAATATTAAGCTACGTGCATAGATCAACACATAACCCTGAACTTATGTACTTTAATAACTTTCTGCCAAATGATTCTAGTTTTGATCATTGGTTTACGGCATTTATAAGTAAAACATATAATGAGAATAATTCTTTTTCAATATGGACAGGCGAGAGAGATTCATCAGGAACAGCTGTGATAAAATTATCACTTCATGGCGGAGACTCTTATGTGGGAACACCGGATCATGAGACTACGGTACTGATTAATGGTAACAATATTGGTGGTTTAACATTTGATGGTACGACTGCTTATGACGGGCAGTTATCTTTTTCTGCAAGTCTGCTTGGTGCGGAATCCACAACGGTTACATTGAATCAGACTCAGGTAGGGAACGCCAATGACCGGGCATATCTTGCATCATGTTCACTTGAGTTCTCTAGGCCACTTGCAAGTCTTACGAATGAAACGCTTTTCTTTGAAGGAGAAGCTGGTGCATACAATTACGAGGTCACCAGTTTTGTTACTAATAATCAGTTTTATATTGTTGATATCTCGGATGTATCCGCTCCTGTATTACTGACAGATTATATTGTGAATAGTAGTACTGGTTCTTATGAGGTGTCGTTTGGTGATGATGTTATTGAAGCTCGCAGGTATGAGATTGTTGAGCTGGCGGGATTACATAGTGTAGATTCAGTTGAACGAGAGGTCTTTCGTGATTTGTCAGACGCAACGAGGCAGGCAGGCTACATTATTATTTGTCCTTATGAATTTCGTGCATCTGCTTATAGGTTATTAAAACATCGGCACTTAGAAGGCTTAGAAGTTGCGGTAGCGCCATTGCGTGATATATATAATGAGTTCTCTTATGGCATTGCTGATGCTGGTGCGATCAAGCAGTTTTTAGGTTATGCGTATCATCACTGGCAGACACCAGAGCCGCAGTATGTTTTATTGGCTGGTGAAGGTAGTTATGACCCAAAAGGAAATTTAGGCACTCCAAGTCAGAATATCTTACCTGTACATCTTGGACCTTCTTCATGGCGGTGGACGGCGATGGATAACTGGTTTACTCAGGTTAATGGGCAGGATGAACTGATTGATATAGCTATCGGGCGCATACCTGTTACCAATAATATTGCCCTGAATGCGGTGACTGACAAAATTGAAGCTTTTGAGCAAGCGATAACAAATGTTCCAGCTTGGGGCAAGAATGTAACATTAGTTGCAGATGATGATGCATCTTCGGTTTTTAATATAGCAAGTGAGAATAAAGTAGCATCACATTTAGGGGTGGCTGGGTTTTCCATGACCAAAGTCTACATGGACAATCCGCCTTATGGAGATCCGGCAGTGGTAAGGTCTACAATCTTGGGTGGATTTAACTCAGGGCGTTTTCTGTTCACCTTCTTTGGTCATGGCGCAGTTGATTTTTGGACATCGGAAGAGGTATGGCGTAATAGTGATGTTTCTGGACTCAATAATAGTGTCTATCCAATAGTGGCTATGTTTACTTGTCAGACGGGAGTGTTTCAAGATCCAGATCAGGAGTGCATTGCTGAGATGCATTTAAAGAAAGTGGGGGCTGGAGCTGTAGGATGTCTTGCGCCAAGCATATTAAGTGATCAACTTTATTCAGAATATGTTGCTGATGGTTTTGTAGGAAGTTTAACTAATGCTGGTCCAGTACGGCTAGGGGATGCATTGATGGCAGGCATGTTTAAGTTGTGGAGTGATGGCAATCCGTATCGAGAAGAATTGCGTGCTTATCATATCTTTGGAGACCCCGCAACTTTAGTAAAAGCTGAATAGGTTATTTGTAATGATAAACGAACAAAAAATATCTGATGTATCTGATGCACTGTTAGCTGTTTTAAATGGCTGGCTGCATAATGATATGCGTGAAGTCAATCTTGATCTTGACGCTACGGATCTATTTATAGATTTAGTAGAGCGTAATCGTTTTGATGCTTTGATGTGGGTGGCTTTACCAGAAGGGAAATTGCGTGACAGTTTAGGTGATCATTTGCAGTTATGGCGTAGCTCGTATGAACAGTGCTTAGTTCGTAATATGCGTCAGTTACATGCCGCATTAAAAGTGTATGCACAACTTGAGGCTGCTGGTATCCCATCTGTTTGTTTGCGCGGGCCATTTTCAGGAGCTTCGCTCTACGACGATATCGCGCTACGTTATTTTACAGATATTGACTTACTGATTCCTGCTGATAAAAGAGATCTAGCTTGGGATATTTTGATCGAAGCAGGGTTTAAGTTTAGCCATTCCTTTATGACACCTTCAGCTTGTGTACATCATCATTTAGAGTGGCCTTTTCGGAATGATGCATCTGGGGTTTCTGTTGATTTACATTGGGCGGTTGATCATCCGTATAAACTATACAAAATAGATTATGATGAACTGTTCCGTGAATCTTATATATATTCATGTCGTGACGGAGAATGGAGACGTCCATCTATTAACCATGAAATTATATTGGCTTCTATTCATCTAGAAAAAGAGTGTCGACATAAAGGTTGTAAGTATAGCGCTGAGGTTGTTAGGAATGATAGTGCGGCGGGTTTATTAAGGCATGGCTTGGACTTGGAAATCTTGATCCGGTCCGAGCAGTCTGTAGATTGGGATGCGGTATTATCTGTTGCGGCAGAGTGGCATGTGCAGAGTGCGGTTCGTAGTGCAATAGATATGGCACACACTGTTTTTTCAGTAGAGATTCCGCAGTCAGTATTATTGACTCTAGAGAAAGAGTGCGGTGATGTTCGAGCGGTGCAGAGCAGTAGATCACATTCTAAGCTAGATAGAGTGCTGGATAAGTATGGCTTCCGAGGAGAATGTTTGTCGGATGCGTGTGGATACTTGATCCCGCCAGTAAGCTATTTTTCGGATCAGAAAGGTATGAAGTTATTGCGCAGTCGTATTGCGCATACAGTTCGTGCGGTAGGTAAGTTGAGTGCTGGTTGTGCGGAAATGTTGTGGCTTAGAGCACGGCAGCTCTGGGTACGGGTAATGACAAAAAGAACTATTGCTTCTGTCGCTATTATGATGCTAGTTGCTTGCCCGTTATGGGCGCATGATTTTGGAGATGATGTTGGTGATGGTTCCTCGGATGCAGAGACTTTGATTGTTAATGGTGCAGGCGTTGAGCGTGTTATAGAAATTGATCAGGATGAAGATTGGTTTGTTTTTGAGGTTAAGCCATATATTGATTATGTTGTCGCGGTGAGTAATGTGACGCTTTTTGACGCAACAGCAAATCGTTATTCAGGTAACAGTATCACTATTGCGGATGCAACAAACACATTACCATACTCTGTAGATGTAGAGATGGACTGGGCTGGTCCGCAACTGTTAGCGCGTGCTTATGTTCGTATTAGCGGAATGTTTGAGTTCACTACTGGTACATACAATATTGCGGTTTCTGGTAGTATGCTTGATGCCGATCTGGACGGATTGCCTGATGCATGGGAGCAGGAAAAATTTTCTAATCTGCTTTGGAACGCTACAGATGACCCAGACGGTGATAATATAAATAATAATAATGAATGGCTATTGAACACAGGGCCGATGGATAGTAATTCATGTTTCAGGGTTAATGATATATTAGCTACTAACGATAATTTGCAGGTTACTTGGCAGTCTTCTACTGGTGGTTGGTACAGTATTCAGTATAGCAGTAATTTATTAGACGCATCAGGCTGGCATCTATTAGAAACAAATATAGATTCAGCTGAAGGAGTTCGATATTATACTAACTCTTTGGATGGGTTGAATG
>DAOVUR010000079.1 GCA_030632465.1 bacterium
AATCAAATGCACGCCATGCAGTCATTTTTGAAAGTGTGAAGGGGAAAAACGGTGCGGGATGCTACTCTACGGTGCGGTACGGTATTTAAAGGGTGAATGGTAAAGGGGTAAGGGTGAAGTTTTTTTACTATGGACCGTAGACTGTAGGCCATTTTTAACGGTGCGCTCTGGAAAGATGATGGCAACGAATGAGGAACCCAGCGAATAAAAGGACAACTGTGCGCTCTGAAAAGATTTCACAACCGCTACGCTAGAGGGGCCTGCGGCTGAGAAAGGGGAGTTTGTATGACTCAGGGAAATAATAGTATTGTTTTTGCTCGGTTTGTCTCTCTAACTCAAGTGAGTGAAACGAACGGTTGTAAATTTTTTTTACTGTAGACTGTGGACTATCTTAACGTTGCACTAGCTAAAGGTTAGTGGTAAAGTAAAAATGATTAATGGTAAAGGATAATAAAAGAGAGGGATCTATTATGAGTAAAGAGATGAAAAACTTAGATTGGGTTCATGTTATAGGTGGTCTTTTTATTCTGGGAAGTTTAGCGCTTGGTCATTGGGTGAATGCATACTGGTATCTCTTTACTGCATTTATTGGGCTTAACTTTTTTCAGTTTGGTTTTACAGGTTTTTGTCCGATGGCAGTTATTCTTAAGAAATGCGGTGTTAAGTAGTAGCGTGATGCTGTTTTAGTTTACGACGTTTATTTTGTTGCCTGATATAAAGCCCGTAAGGTTGTTGATTATAGTTTCTATTAGGCGTGTGCGTGCGGCTAAGGTTGCCCAGGCGATATGTGGTGTAATGATGCAGTTTTGTGCTTTAGTTAGCGGATTATCTTCTGCTGGTGGTTCTGCAGTTAGTACGTCTAGGCCGGCACCGGCAATAATCTCACTATTGAGTGCGTTAGCAAGTGCATCTTCGTCTATCAGTCCGCCACGTCCGGTATTGATTAGAAAGGCATTTTTCTTCATTCTAGCTAAGCTATCTTTATTAATCATTTTTTCTGTTTGAGATGTTAGTGGACAGTGAAGGCTGATTATATCAGCTTGCTCAAATATCGCTTCTAGACTTACATGAGTAATCTGTTCATCTTCCTGAGGAGTTCGTGTATAAACAAGAGTTTTCATGCCGAAAGCATCTGCTATTGTTGCTACTGCTTGACCAATGGCACCGAAGCCTACTATGCCTATTGTTTTGCCAGCAAGTTCGATGAGTGGCGTTTCGGTGAAACAGAAATCGTGATGACGCGCCCATTTTCCTGCACGGCAGGCTTTGTTATGTTTTTCGACATGGTTTGTGAGTTCAAGTAGGAGCGCAAATACAGCTTGTGCAACGGATGCGGTGCTGTATGCGGGAACATTGGTTATAGTGATGCCGTGTGATGTGGCTGCTGCTATATCGACAGCATTTGTGCCAGTTGACATGAGTCCTATATATTTTACTTTCGGCAGAGCTTCGATGATATTACGGTTGAGTATAGTTTTGTTTGTTAATACTATTTCACAATCGACTGCACGTTCTATTATTTTATCTTCAGAGGTGCGTTCATGCACGGTTAGGTTGCCTAGTTCTTCTAACCCGCTCCAGTTAAGATCACCAGGATTTGTTGTGTATCCATCTAGTATAACAATATTCATTAACTCAATCCTCAGTTTTCCTAGTTCCGAGTTCATTTTTCATCGTTCAGAACTATTCCCAGCTTAGCCAGCCGGTGATTGTGTCGTATATACCTGCGAAATACGCGCTAATTGATGCCCATGCATCTTCACCCATGCCAACCATTAGCCCTGCAAATACCGCGCGAGCATAGAAGTCATCACATATAAACATTAGGTATATGATTGAATATCCTGGCACTAGCAGTGCAAGAACTCCATGCATAACATTATCGCTAAATGCTTTTAAGACCATTAGTATATGGAAAGCAATTACTACCATGGGTGCATAGGTTGCCATCATCTCGCGCTGGGTGTCATCAAGCAAAAAATCTTGATAGCGCATATAGAACATGAGCGCACTGAGTCCAAGGAATATCACCCATGCTATGATGTGTTGCCCTATTGTGAAATCTTTTTTTGGTTTCATCGGTTTTGGTGGCTTGAAGTATGGGTCAACTTCAGCTTCTTCGCTACCTTCTTCTGGGATCTCTTTTTTCTTTAGCCTGAGCTTGTCGATAGTTTTCACTTCAACTTCTTTTTCAGGTACTACGATCTCTTTCTGGCATCCAGAGCATGTGATCGTTTTCAGTTCAACGAATTCGGAAATTGAGGTTATCGCATCACATTCAGGACATTTAATGTCAATATCGGCCATAATTTTCTGCCTTTTTTTTAGTTTTATTTACCCAAGATGTCATCTAGATCTTTTTGGTGAGCGGCACTCACTTTCTTTACGTCACTTGCGGCCCGGTGACCTGATTTTACGGCCGTGTGGCCGGTCATTCCTTCAATCATAGATTGTGCAGCAGAAGTTTTTTTACTCTTCTTTTTTGTTTTGGCATCTTTAGTGCAACCGCAGATAAGGAGTGGTACTACCAATAGTATAGCTAGAGTTTTCATTATTTAAGTGTCCTTTCTATAACAGAAGTGAGGTGCTCTTTGCTGATGGGTTTTTGTAGAAATCCCCATGTGCTGTCGGGAATATATTCACGAATGTAGTTCCTGGAGAACCCGGACATAAGAATGAGGGTTGCGTCGGCGGTGTGACCTGTGATTGATTTAAGTAGTTCTTTCCCATCTCCATTTCTCATAACGACATCAATAACGGTAATATCAATTTTCTTGTGATGTTGTTTGTATAAGCTAAGAGCGTCTGTGGAGTTGGTTGCTGTGTAAACAGTATTGCCACTCTCTTCTAAGAAGGTTTTCAGATCGTGAAGTATATCTTTGTTGTTATCAACAATAAGGAATGTGGCGATGTTATTATGGTTATCACTAGTTTTGCCTCCTTTATTGTTTTTACTTAGAGGCAAGAATATTCTGACGCTTGTTCCGAAGCCTTCTTTTGATTGGATTTTCAAGTCTCCGCTATAAGATTGAGCGAATGTCTTGGCGATTGTCAGGCCAAGTCCCATAGCGTCTGCTTGGTTTTTAGTTGAGAAGAATGGGTCACATGCTTGTGCTAAGGTAGCCTTATTCATGCCGGAGCCCGTATCTCTAATGCGTAGAACAATATGATCCTGATAGGATGAGTCATGAGATTTCATCATGTCGATAGTAATGGTGCCACCATCGGGCATTGAGTCTATGGAGTTTCTGAATATATTTAGGATACAATCGATCAGAACTGTTTCATTTACTAATATAGGTGTTTCTGTCTGCCTGAATCTGGGGATGTATTCTATCTGTTTATTTAAAAAGTTTACCTTGCTCTGTCTAACGGCTGTTTTTATTATTGTATTAAGGTCAACAGCTTCTAGTTTGTGGCTTTTATGGTCACTGGCTAGGGTAGAGACACTTATTAGTCTTCGGGTCATACCTTTTGCTTGTTTTGCTGTCTTAAGAATATTTTCTGCTTCCTCATATGCTCTTGTTCGCGGTATAACACTGTCCTGTATTGCTGCTGCGTGAGTGGCCATTATCTCTAGCCAGTTGATGAAATCATCGGCAATACCGCCAGCCATAGTTCCTATAGCTTTTATTTTCTGTTCGTCCCACATCTTTTTATCTTGCATGGTTAGCTGCGTGACATCACGGAATCTTAGTGCAACACCGGAAATAGTATTGTGTTCTATTCTGATCGGTGTGAATACGGCATTAACGGTTACATGTTTCTGAGTGGAGTTAAGAAATATTGCACGGGTTAGTGTTATCTGCTTGTTGGTATTGCTAAATGATTTTGTTGTTGGAATAGTGATATTATTGTTGGTCTCACCATCAATAAATTTAAGGATGCGACTAGCGGGTTTTGCGATAATGCTAGCATAAGGTAGGTGTAGTAGTCTGCGCGCTGCCGGATTGATGTAGCGTATGATCCCTTGGCTATCTACGGCAATAATAGCATCGATAATATTTTCTATGGCTACTTTTGGCCAATCTATATCTATCTGTTTTTTTGGCATAATATGATAACTACTTAAGGCAGTTATATTATAACCACCTTCAGAATACGCACCTTTTTATTTACAATTAAAATCCGGTCGTAGTTACAGCTTCGTTGCACGCTGACCGTGTTAACACTATTACTATATAAAGATGTTGTGGAAAAATCAAATAATAGCTGCATTTATATTGAAACTTTTCTTAACCGCTTTTTTCCTTTTTTGATATTGCTTTGCCGAGTCTATCAAGTTCTGTTAGTAGCATATTTACTTCTTTGTTATCGTTGGCAGGGCGGGGGTGAGTTTTATTCCAGTTTTTATAGTTGGCTCTATGTTTTTTGAGGCTATCTGCAATTCTTATGTCTTCGCCTTTCATCATTCTTAATTTATCGGCGCAGTCCATATGCTCTTGACCAGTTGTGGTATCTCTCTTTTTTGTTAGTACTTTTACTTCTCGCCAGTAATCATGATACCTTTTTTTGATTGATGCATACTCTTTTGCATGGGGGTTATCTTTCCGTAGGGATGAGGAATTTTGTCTTTTTATTGCCTCTACCTCTGCTTGAAGTTGGGCTTGTTGAACATATAGCTTTTCTAGTTCCTTGCTGATGCTACTCATGTCGTTGCGGCGTATGGTTAAGTATTTGGCATGGGTTAGGATTATAGGTTCTGACATAGTCTTAACTGGCACGCATACTGCAATATTGCCTTTTGCTGTAGATTCTATCTTTTTTATTTTCAGGGCAGTTCCTGGGGGTAGGTGTCCAAGGAACTTACCTTTAGGGGTGTAGTATGACGCTTTTGGCATTGCGATAATGCCCCAGTTTTGTCCTGAGCTATTATTGCTACTTGGGGTGTTTATGTTGTTTTGGCTACTAGAAGGAGTGGTTGAGTATGACTTGACTATAGTGCTTTCGGTCACATCTAAATCTTCATCTGCATCATTGCTGCTGAATGAGTCGAACATGGTTGCGAGTTGATCTAAGCTGAGCGACTCTTTAAATTGATCTATCTCTGATTTGTGCGCTTGTATTATTGGTACAAGTATGATGACAGCAATAATGCCGATAATGGCTGTTATAATGTAGCGTATAATGAACGAAAACCATGCTTTCATAATATTATTCTCTCTATTTGTGTTTGTTACTTGTTATTAGTTTTGGTTGTTACGGAAGGTGATGTTGCTTCCTGATATCTAAGTGCAGGAATTCCGTATGTATTCATGATGTCTATATTGGCTTCTTCAAGTTTCTCTTTATCTAGGACGAAGTCCACACCTACGGATTGTAGTGTGATGCGTTCGAGTCCTCCATCTTCTTTGATGATTCTAAATAGATCGGCCATATTGTTGATAGGTCTTGAATTGACAGCGGTAATAATGCGGTTGCGATACCCTTGGTAATCCACATTGATTGGGTGAGGGAGAACTTTTGCTAGGATAACTAGATGTTGCCCCTTTTGTGCCGGTATCATACTGCGTGTCATGTGGTAATGGACTAACCTTGCATTAATTCTGCTTTGCCAGTCTGCACCGTAGGAATATAGGTAACGACCGGTAAGTTCTCTAATAACAAACCCTCCGCTAATAAGATACTCAGGGCGCTTGCCGATAATGTTCTCTGGGATCAACGATGTGTAGTCTTTGATATTGGTTAAAGGCAGGTCTCGTTCTATCTTTTTGCCGTCACGAATTATCTTTACTGGGATTGTTTCGCCGGGGATGTGGTGTCCTTTCATGATATAGGAGAAGTATAGGCGCCCGAATACAGGGTCGTTGTAGTACCCCAGGCTATCAATTTTATAACCATCCATCTCGGTGATAACATCATTTTTCATGAATACTTGGGCTGCTCCAGAGTCGGGTGTACAACGTAATATCTGAACTCCTATATTCTCTCGTGGTGCTCCAAAGAATGATCTTTTTGTTGGGTCGATGAGAGGAGTCCATGAGAATCCGCCCAGTGCAAATCCTCTATACTCTTCCTTGTTGGCATCTTCTAAGAACTGCTTTATTACGGGGTAGGGAATCATATATCCGGTTCTCGTTGAATCGCTGTAGCTTATGATAAGGCCCGCAAGTAGATCATCCTTCATCACTGGCGCACCTTCCCCGTTCACATTGAGGTCCGTTAAAACCTGAAAGCTAAGGGATGAGTAGTTTGCGCTTGGTAGTGATGACATGCTTATTCTAATTAGCTGAGCCTTGCTTGGCTGTATTTGGTATGTGCCATCAAATTGCAGTATAGTTAAGTCTTCTTTAAGTTTTATTTCCGACAGGAGTTGCTGTGACTGTTGAGGCCAGTCGGCTGGTGGGTCAATTACCTGTAGAAGTGCTAAGTCAACTTGCGGATCTGCAATAATAACTTTTGCTATCACTTTTTTACCGCGCTGTTCACGGCGAAGCTCTATTAGGTTACTGTTGCGAACTAAATGTTCGGTGGTGAGAATCTTACCGCCACCTATATTAATGCCGTAGCCATATCGAACAGAGCTAGAGTTTTTTTGCCATGGTTGATAGGGGAGATATTCTTGGCAGGTTGAGATTACTTGAAAAATATTATCATTTGTATTGGTCTGGGCGATCGCGCCAGTACAGGCAGTCAGCAGTAGGCATGCTAGTAGTGATGCTTTCCTGATGTATGATCTATTGATATGTGATATTTTCATTATACTATTTCACGTTTAAATTTTCTGATGAAGAGACACCGTATTTATAAAGAATCTCGGCATTAGCCTTGTCTGCTACACGAGCATCAATGATAAGTGAATCATCTTTGTTGGCAAAAGTGAATAGGTCATAAGATTTAGTGCGTAACTCTACTATTCTCTTTATATCATTAAGGTTCTTTATTTGTATGCCATTTACATGTGTCACAATACCATTTTCGAAGTGTGTTGAATATGTATTGACTGGATGGGGTAGTATATTGATGAGAACAACAAATTCATCAACATCAGCGTGGAGTCCATCGGTTTTGGCAAATTGAGAATAGTAATGAAGTTGTTGGGAGTTGAATCCGTCTTTTCTGCGCATAGCTTTAAGGTGTTCTCTGGTGAGTGGTGAGAATACTAGGCCTCCATATATGTAGTAGTATGGTTTCGTGTCGTAAAGATTACGATAGTTGAATGGATCGTGAGGGTTCGTAAGCGGTATTTTCTGCTTATGTGCCTTTCCGTTACGCCAGACATCCAGAATGATAGATTCTCCCCACTGCTTGCGCTCGATAATTTCCTGGAAATTTATGACGTTGTCGTTAAGTTTAATGGTGCCGTCATTGGCTATGTCGTATCCATCAATAGCAGTGAGGACATCTTTGTCTAGTAAGGTTGTAGCGGCAGCGCCAAAAGGATCAATTTGTGCTACGGTAACGCCTGTAGTATCCTTGTCTAGCTTAAGATCTTTACGTAGTGCATTGTTGCGAGTCTCAAGGAAGCCTACGCCAAGTTCAGGGTAGCCTTGCGCTGAGCCGTCAGCTATATCTTTAAGGAAGTGGTTTATTACTGGTAGCGAAATACCGTATCCTATGTTGTCTGCTCCAGATATGCCTTGGAATGCTAAGCCGACAACTAGGTTGTTGTAGAATATGGGGCCGCCGCTATTACCTGGATTGATTGCGGCATCTACCTGAAGTACTAGGTGTTGATCTCTGCCACTGTGAGAGAATGTGCTGTAGTCTATTCGTGAGACAACTCCACGGGTAACAGAAATCCTGTTACCACCCATGGGGTACCCGATAACAGCAACATCATCATTAAGTTCTGGCATTGCTTGTGCAAACTCCAGAGGCGGGGTAGAATCAAAAAAACCTGGGGCGTCTACTGACAAGATTGCCAAGTCGCAGTCGTGAGCAATAAACTCAACTTTTGCCATATACTTTCTGGCGTAGCCATCTTTCTGGACCTGTAGGAATTTAACATCAGATACAACATGCGCATTAGTTAGTATGCGCCGTCCAGAGATTACAAAGCCAGTGCCAGTGCCGCCACGTATGGATCCTGCCTGCCATGGCTGGAGGTAGTCGTAGCGTTGTGTCTTTGCAAAAATCTTAACAACACTTTTTCGTAATAGCTTTGGGTTTAATGGAACTTGCTTATCTGCTGT
>DAOVUR010000286.1 GCA_030632465.1 bacterium
CGGTTTGTAATAGTTATTACTTTATTTATTGTAATGTTAGGAGCTCCCTCTACGCCATATAGTGGTGATATCTGTACCTTTTCTATGTCACTTACAAGTATTGCGCTCCACTGTAACCATTTAGCATTATTCTTTATACTAATTGATGTTATATCTGTAAAAACAAATGAACCCCATTTCAACACAAATAATACACAAATAAATATCATTACATTTATCCATACTATTTTTTTTGTATACATTCTATTACTCATATAACTCTACAATATTCATTGAACTAACGTCATTAAGGCATCAAGTAATGGTGTTACCTTTTATTCTATTTTTGCAACAGAATCTTTGTGTTACGAGGAATGGCTTTTTCGTTTATCTCGGTGCCATGCTTAAAGCTACCGTCAGGGAAGTAGTAGATAGTTGAAGGATCATCCCAGCGCACACCACATACATCAAATGCACTCTTACGCTTACTGATAGTACCACTAACCACATAGCCAACCAACACCTTCGTCCCTTTAGGCAAGCTGTTCAATTTCTTTTCGGAGAGCTTGTCACCCGTCACAATCTTACCATTCTGCATTAAGTAAAGCGTAGTCTTGCTACCATATTCATCCCCAGCAATATTACGCCCCGAAACTACATCTGCAACAACCTTAATCTTTTCAGGCACATTATCTTGATACTCTTCAGATAACTTAACTTTGGTTCCTGCTGGCATAGACTTCCAGTTGGTAACCTGATGACCACGCACACTCTTGCCGCTAGGTAACAGATAAACAGTACCGGAACTTTTATAACGATCCCTAGCTATATCCCAGGCTGTTCGCCCTTTCATAATAACATTAGCATCACTACCAGTAAAACTGCTCGCCGCATATTTCTGCTCTTTAGCACTCCCATATAAAGCCTTCTCTAACAGTGGGTCAGCTATCACCAATCTTCCGGCCTTAACATCAGGGTCAGATCTCGGCCAATCATCAATTCCTAACTTACGCCGCGCCGAATCTGTTGTTAGGTTCATAGCGCATCGTTTACGCCCCCTGTGTGATTTGCGATGCCATCTGTTTGGTTTACCATAAGCAACCATAGAGTGCGTTAGAATCCTTTTATCAGGTATTTTATATATCCGCTGTATCTCTTTAATTAACTCTTTCAACGCGGCATACTGAGCAGACGTCAAGTCACGGTTGTGATACCCTACAATTTCAATACCGATAGAACGCTCATCTAAATTAACCTTACCATTCCACATACTGCGCCCTGCATGATAAGCAATTCGTGAACGATGTATAATCCTGTACACACGCCCACGCTCATCTACTACATAGTGCGCCTCACCACGTTGCCACACCTTTTTTAGTGAACCAGCTTTTGGCCCTTCTGTAGTATGAAGTACAATAAACTCTGTTGCAGGCCGCTTTTTACGTTCCCTGTTACGTGGACTATATTTAGAAACAATATTAAGCGCAAAAATATCTGACGCAATAAGAACCAATAGACAGATTATGACTGGAAGTAATCTTTTATAATATAATCCATTCATAATAATACCTTTTTTATCAGTTTCTCACTATCAGTAGCCTAAAACCATCTTTTTACTGAAGACCGTAGACCGTGGACCACTCTTCACACAATCAAATCATCAGCAGTCATCTCTACCGGTTTTTCTAAACCAAGCAGATGAAGCACTGTTGGCGCAATATCAGACAGCTTACCACGTTCAAGCAATTTCTTTCCCGCGGCATCTTTAGCAACATATATAAGCTCAACTGGATTTAGTGTATGACTAGTCTTAACCAACCCAGATTCAAGGTCAAACATCTCTTCCGAGTTACCATGATCAGCAGTGATCAACACCTGCCCATCAAGCTCCAACATTCTTGCCGTAATCTTGCCTACGCATTCATCAACAACTTCTATCGCTTTTTTAGCCGCATCAAAATTACCTGTATGTCCTACCATATCGCCATTCGCCAAGTTGATCACAATGAAATCATAACTATTATCTTCAAGGCGTTTTAGCAACTCATCTGTAGCAGCATAAGCATCCATTTCAGGATGACTAGCAAAAAGCGCTGGGTCTAATCTACCAGGAACCTCAACTTGGTCCTCATGTTCGTAAGGTATAGTGGATTTTCCGTTAAAGAAGCTTGTCACATGCCTGAACTTCTGAGTCTCAG
>DAOVUR010000236.1 GCA_030632465.1 bacterium
AAACACGAATCCCCACATCTGGCGCCGTCTCGACATCCAGAACCTCAATGATCCTATTGAAAAATTTCATATTTTCAGGACGTGTGATAATGATCAGCATATTGGTACGCTCATCAGATACAATCTTTACTTTTCCACGAATCACGCCACGCTCTACCATCTCGAGAATATCAGCTGTAACTGAAGCACTTTTAGTGCTCTTTGCGCGGATAACGCCAGGAATTGTTGGCCGCACATATCCAGGAGAACCTGAACTCTTCGCTTTAGGCGCACCGGCCTTCTTCTGTGCTGCCTGTTGATCAGCAATAATTTCTTCCAGCTTCTTCTTTATATCACTCGCTTTAGCATATTTGATCAGTACAATGTTTGGCTCTTCTCGTGACTCCAACGGCTGATCAATATAACCAATAATCTCTACCATTCTATTGATGTTAGCCTGTGTATCTGTAACCAAGATACTATTTATACGTTCAAAAAGCTGAACCTGCGCATAGGGATGTTTAATAAAACCTATCGCTTTCAAAGCCTCAGAACCATCAATATACTTTAAAGATATCATCTGGCTAACAAGCTCATCACTATCAATAAGTCTATTCGTTACCGACCCATCAGCCCCAGGTATCACCGCATGAGTAATCGGCATCGCCTCCAAGCGCGCCTTAGCAATAGGAACAACCTTAATAAACTTATCACCAACCTTTAGCAGAGCAATACCATGCATACCAAGCACACTTTCAATAGCACCCAAATACTCCTCTTTAGATAGCCTTGTCTGACTCCGCAAGTTTATCATCACCTTCGGTAACCCAGGCCCCTGTAAAACTGTTCTACCAGTCTTTTCCGCATAATCCTGCAGGACAATCTCAACAGTAGCACTACTAAACTTAAGCTGATCACCCTTATCCGTAGGTCCCGCTGCAGGTTTAAATACTGGTGCTGGCTGACCAACCCTAGACTTAACAGAACTCTTAGGAACAGCAATCTGACCAGAGACCGTTGTAGCTAGACAACAAACACCACATAGTAGTAATAAAGATCTTTTTCTTCTTATTTTAATAAACATATGACTCCTTACTTTAAAGTTATCAGTATTCAGTGTTCAGTGCTCAGTTGAAAACTACTTTTTACTGACATCTGACAATTTCTTTTAAATTATTCATTATGCACTACTTATTAACGCCGTCTTGTCGCGCCGTAAAGGCGAAGCCCGAAGGCGGAAGGCACAATAACCTGCCCGCATTGCTTCGCAAAGCGATGCAGGCGGGTTATTCACTATTCACTATTCATTATTCACTGCTTTTTCCCTAGTATATGCACAATATAGGGTGAAACGCCCCTTTAACTTACCCTTACCCTTTGGCTTTACCAATAGTTGACGAATATCCAACATAGCACCTTCAGACTGAAGTTCAAACATGAAATTCACAAGAGAATCAAGATCTGCTTCCCATTCCTTACATTCAATTGGTAATTCATAAACATCACCCAGCTGTATCTCGTCACCCGCCAGCCGTTTCTTGATTTTGACGCCATGCTTAGATGCCGCACGATCCATTACCGACAACCAATGCACATCCATATCTTTATCAGCTGGCTGCGTAGGTAACAACTGACTCATCTCGGTCAGCCTATTCTCCCAGTAGTCACGCTTCTCTACCAGACGTTTTTCCATCTGGATATCATGAAGAATATCTTTCGTCTGCTCTCTAACCTCTTTGAGTTCTTCATATTTAGGCATAACTAGAAGCGCCGTAACACCAAATAAAACTACGACAATAGTCGAAAGCCCAAGAACAAGTTCACGTGATGACATTTTCATTCGTCACCTCCTGGCAACTGAAGAATAACATCAAAAATCTCTCTATGCTTTTTAGCATCATTTCTAGGGCCAATAAGGTCTGAACTTTCAAACAGGTCATTAGCATCAAGTTTATTCTTAAAATCGTACACAACATCTACGTTTACGGCCTCGCCACTCACCTTAATACGCTTTGCTTTTTTATAATCATACAGAGCGAGATCAACACCTTGTGGTAACACCATGCTAATTGCGCGTAAACATTCTAAGGGCGATGCTTTCTGATCCTGATAACGCTCAATCATGGAAACACGCCTTCGCATAGAGCGAACCTTCATAGATGACTCTTTCCAGGTATCTAACTCGCCGCTCGCACTATCAAGACCATATTGAAAATAGAAAACTGTACCGAAGAAAGCACCAACAGTAGCAAGCCAAATAAAGAACACTACCACTGCCGCAATAATAAGACGTTTATGAAACAGTGCAACACGCTCTTTCTCACGCCATACAGTGGACGTAAGATCCAACAATTTAGAACTTCGTTTCACCTCACGTTGAGCAATCCCCTCAGAGAGAGTCCCCAACAACGATAGAGACAAAACCTTCACATCGCATCCACACTTCGCTTCGATATCATCAAGTAACCCACGCGGCTCCTCGCCTGAAAACCAGACACATACACTGCTACTAACTTCATCTTCATCAGACATCTCTAAAGAGATAAATGTATGCGTAAGTTCCTCAGATATTTCCCTAAACAGTTCAGCACCATCAAGCTCATCTAATCCAGCAAATGCGCGGAAAAGAATTGGCACACCATCTTGAACCACAATAACTTCTGGCGCACCATTATCCAAAAAGAGGAAAACCTGCCTCCCCGTAGGCTCAATCTTTCCTGCATTCTGCAAAAGCTGGAACCAGCCCATAATGGCCGCATCCAAACGTTCAACACCAACACCAGCATTTTTAAATGTTTCATCCAGCTGATCAGCCTGACTCTTATTGATCGCTGCTATAAGAACATGACAAGTACCGCTCTCTTTGTTGCGATGTAGAACCTCAAAACCTGTCACCATATTTTCAACAGGAAATGGCGAAAACTTGTCCACCTGCAACTCAACAATCTCAGCAAGCTCAGAATCGTTCACCTCCGGCAACTCAACAACCCGTAATAACAACCGCTCCGTCGGCACACCAGGAACAACCAGATTATTTTTGAATTTATTACACTCTTTAGCAATCTGACCGGCAACAGTAACCTCAGACTCAGGTGCAATATCATCCTTATCAGGAATAACAACTGGCTCCACAGGAATAGCGCCAGTAGCAACGACAGAGCTTCTGCCCTTCATCTGCAACGTACTCCATTCTAAGCGGTCTTCGCTTAAAACTAATCCAGTTATTCTATCTTTTGCCATAATTTAAAAGTTTTTAGTCTTCCCTACTTCGCTCTTCGAGCTACGAAGGGCAATCAGTTATCAGTCCCAGCCTTGGCCCTTCGGCTCCGCTCAGGGCAACGCCTTCGGCTCCGCTTCCGCCGTCGCCAAAAGGCTATGGCGGGACAAGCAGGGACCAGCAATCTACACAAGTCCATGCCCTACCT